>JBHJOO010000200.1:0-3994 GCA_050329675.1 Balneolaceae bacterium | reverse complement strand
AAACAAAAAAAAGCTGTAAAAGAAGAGATTAGAAAAATTGTTTCGGAAAGTTCAATCATCACCAAAAAGAAAGGGAAAATTGTCAAAATTCCGATTAAAGAGATTGTAATTCCCGATTTCACGCCTGGCTCCCGTAATGGTAATGGTGAGGATTCCAGGGCCGGTGTCGGGCAGGGCAGTGGAAAGAAAGGCCAGATTATCGGAAGAAGATCAGGTTCCGGACAGGGTCCGGGCAAGCCTGGTTCTGAACCCGGTGAAGACTATATTGAAAGCGAGGTCGAAATCGAAGAGATCATTGAAATGATGCTGGAAGACCTCGGCCTTCCCAATCTTCGGGAAAAAGAAGAGAGAGCCAAATTGGAGGCTATATCCGGATATAAGATTTCAGGCATCAGCAAATCAGGGCCCAACGTGCTTTTGGAAAAAAAACGCACAAGTAAGCAGGGTATCGGCAGGTTTTATGCCTATCTGGAGACACTGAAAGATGAAACAGGAGAAGATGAGCTTACCTGCTATACTGCATTGAAGGATGCAGACGGCAATCTTGGAGAAGCCATCAATCTGTTAGAAAATGGATTAAAAGCCCGTTACAGCGAAGTCCAGCCCTTCCCGATACTGGATCGCAACGACCTTCGCTATTTAAAAGTGAGAAATGAAAAAAGTTATCATTCAAATGCAGTAATTTTTGCCATGATGGACGTTTCAGCATCGATGACTACTGACAAAAAATACCTTGCCCGGTCGATGCTTTTCTGGATTAATGAATTTCTTAAACAGATTTATGAGCATGTTGAAGTCCGCTTCATTGTGCATCATGCCAGAGCCTGGCTGGTGGATGAAGACTCGTTCTTTAAAACCGGAGAGTCGGGCGGAACCCGGTGTGCAGAGGCTTACAAACTGGCACACAGTTTAATTGAATCGCAATATCCCACCAAATCCTGGAATGTTTATCTGTTTCATTTTTCGGATGGAGAAGACTGGGATTCTGAGGCTACGGTTAACGAGGTAAAAAAACTGATAGATGAAGTACAGGTAAATATGCTTGGCTATGGTGAAATCAGGTTAGACGGCAGGCCCTTCTCCTCCGGTTTAAAAAAAGCCTTTGAAAAAGGATTAAATGTGAAATCAGAAGAAAGAGATGAATTAAATATCATTGTTGGTGATAAAACAGATCCATTTCTCGGTGTTGTTATTAAAGATAAAGATCACATTTTACCGGCTGTTCAGGAATTTCTGAAAAAAGAAAGGTGGAGAAAATGAATAATGAACAAATTAAAAGACTCAATGAAATTGAAAAACATATAAAACAGATAGCCGAAGACATAGGCTTAACAACCACTGAAATAGACTTTGAGATCGTCTCCTCCAGAAAAATGATAGAGTCGATGGCTTATCGTTTTACCACCAACTTTTCCCACTGGAGTTTCGGCAGAGATTACGATAAACAAAAAACACTTTATGAACACCATGGCGCCGGCATTCCCTATGAAACCGTCTGGAATTCAGTACCGCCAAAAGCTTTTCTGGTGGAAACGAACCCGGTTATTTTAAATATCCTTGTGATGGCTCACGTGTATGGGCATGTGGACTTTAACCTGGAAAACAAGTATATGCGAAGTGCAGCTGAATATATGGATCTTGCAAGGGAAGCCAGAAATGCGGAAAAAAGATTTCGCAATTATGAAAAAAAATATGGATTGGATGAGTATGAGCAAACGATTGACAGTGCTTTTTCGGTTTGCTGGCATCTGCCACCCGATTTGCTTGCGGAACAGGAAAGTGAGGAAATGCTGAGAGAAAGACTTATTGATTTGAAAAGAGAAAGAATAAGAAGCATTCAAAAAAGGGAATTTCATCAGGATAAAAATGAAATTGATGTGCTCACAAAAGAAATTCAGGAACTGAAACGTAAAACCCCGGTGGTACCACGTTATGATATTTTGAGATATATCATCAACAACTCACCAAAACCGCTTGAAGACTGGCAAACGGATATTCTTTCTACAATCAGAGAACAGACCAAATTTTTCGAGTTTCAAAAACGATGTAAGCTGCTTAATGAAGGATGGGCTACCTATGTTCATCTTCAGATCATGAGAAAACTATATGAAGAAAAATTGATTTCTGCAGAAGAACACAAAGAATTTTCCTCATTTCACTCAAAGGTAACCCGGGAGGCAACAAAAACCCTGAACTGGTATAATGTTGGTTTGAAATTATATGAGGACCTTATTTACAGATGGGACCGCGGTATGCACGGTAAAGAATTTCGTGAAAGTAAAGATCCGGAAAAATGGATTTCTTTTCATAAAATGAATAGTAAAGGAATAGAAAAAATATTTGAGGTACGGAAAAACTATACCGACCGGATGGCAATTGAAGAATTTTTTGATGAAGATTTTATAAAGGATGCTCAAATTTATCTCTGGAGTGAACAATATGATCCTCAAACCGGTGAAATAATTCAGGTAATCTCTGAAGATAATCCTGATAAAATTAAAAGAGTATTAAAAAGTTATTTCAGCCTGTATGCAACTCCAATCATCACTATTGAAGATGGCAACTATAATGATAACAGAGAGCTCTATCTGAAACATGATTTTACCGGACAGGAGCTCAACCCTAAAATGGAATCGGGTGCACTTGAAAATCTCTACTACCTTTGGGGGAAACCTGTACATCTTGAAACAGTAGAAATTGAAACCGATAAAACGGAAGATTCTGTGCACACCAAAAAATTATTGCATACATACGATGGGGCACGGCACCATATCGAAGTTATTTCAGAATGACTAATGACGTGTCAATAATCATTTGAAGGGCTTGTTTGGGAGCCGGTTTTTGCAAGGCGGCAGTGGGCAGTGGGCAGTGGGCATCAACACAAACTCATTTATGTATCAACAATTAGAATAAGTTTCGCAGTTCTATTTAGAGATGGAATTTAATTCTTGAATTCACTTTCTTTTCAGGAAATAAAACACTTTAGCCGGATTATTATGAAAATTTCTCCGAATATAGATCCAAGTATTGCTTCTCATACCCTGCGGATGGAAAAGCAAAAGAACATTGCTCTTGTGGCACACGATTACCGAAAAAATGATATGCTTGACTGGGCCGACTACAACAAAGAATCACTGCAAAAACATAAACTCTTCGGCACCGGAACAACCGGCGGATTAATTGCCGATAAACTTGAAATGGATGTACACCGTTTTATGAGCGGGCCGCTTGGCGGCGATTTACAAATCGGTGCTGCTATTGCTGAAAATGAAATTGATATGCTGATCTTTTTCTGGGATCCGCTTCAGGCTCAGCCGCACGATGTGGATGTAAAAGCTCTTCTCAGAATTGCTATTGTATACAATATTCCGGTTGCGTGCGACCGGGCATCCGCTGATTTTATGATCTCTTCTAAATTAATGGATGAACCCTACGAACGCTATCTCGTTGATTACGGCAAACGGCTTAAAAGCAGCTTCTGAATTGCCCGCGGCTTGTATTCCCGCGGATTTCGGGGATTACACGGAAGATTTATAAACCATTTACTTTTCTGTAAATGGATGATGCAATGTTATTTGAATTAAAATTAACAAGAAGGCCAAGTTTTAGATTTTTCAGTTTCAGATACGTAAGAACCTGTTTATGATGAACCTTTTGTAATGTTTCGATAGACTTTAATTCGATTAAAACCTTTTGATTTACAAGCAGGTCAATCCGAAAACCGGCATCTATTTTTTCTGTTTTATAAAATATGGGAACCGTTACTTCAGACAAAACATTTAAGCCTCGTTCATTTAATTCATAATTCAGAACTTTTTGATAAACCGACTCAAAAAGCCCGGGGCCTAAATGATTGTAAACTTCAAAAATAGCTCCTCTTATAATGTAGGAAAGCTGATTCTCAGTCATAATATTTACTCTAATTTTAATGAATAGTATATCGGAATATGCAGATATATTTTAAAAAATACACAGTATTTTTTAAAGGCAAATT
>JBHJOO010000358.1:0-2821 GCA_050329675.1 Balneolaceae bacterium | reverse complement strand
TCAAAAGATCCAATCCATGTTTAAACTGTTCTTTTTCACTTTTGCCAAAAGTTGAAACATCCTCGTATAGAGAATCAAAGTTCATATTCACTGCCGAGAGATACTGTCCGAGCCCGTCGTGCAGTTCATTTGCAATACGGCGTCTCTCTCTTTCTTCCCCTTCAACAAGTGCTTTCAATCGTGAATCCTCTGCTTTTCTTTGCCGGGTGATGTCATTTGCCAAAACCAGTCTTTGCCTTCGGTTTTTATAGGTAATATCGGAAGCTGATACCTCCACAATCAATTCAGTACCATCTTTTGTCAGGTGTCTTGATTCGTGAAACCTGTTCGAGGTTTTTTTTGTTTTATTTAAAATTTCCCTGAAATCCGGAATATCCTCTTCACGTCGAATATCGAGAAGCGTCATGCTATAAAACTCATCTTTCGAATAACCATATTTTTGTACAGCCGCCTCGTTCACTTCAAGAAATTGATAAGTTTTCGTGTCATAAATCCACATGGGGATCGGGTTTTGTTCAAACAATAAACGATATTGCTCTTCTGATTCTTTCAGAATTTTTTCAGACTGTTTTTCAGTCGTTTTGTCCACCATTGCGCCAATGATGCGTACCACCTCTCCTTTCTGGTTCCTTATAATGGATGCACTGTCTTCCACATACCTCACCTCCCCGCTGCTGTCAATAAACCGGTAGCTTTCATGCCACTCTACAGCATCACTATTTTCTGCTGCTTTCATATCCTGAACGACTCTATCCCGGTCCGATTCGTGAATATGATTTTCCCAAAATTTATGATCGTTCATAATTTTATCCCTTTTATATCCAAAAACGCTCTCTATTCCCTCACTCCACCAAAGCGTATTTGAGGCTGCGTCATAATCCCAGATTACATCACTGATTACCTGAGCTGCTGTTTCAAATCGTATCTGCTCCATAGCGAGTTTCTCCTGAATCTTTTTTAATTCAGAAATATCCTGAACGGATGCGACACGCTGTATTACTTCTCCATCCGGATTTCTTATACTTTTTAAACTCAAAAGCACCGGAAATTTCGTTCCATCTTTTTTTCTGTGCACCGACTCTACGATAATTTCACCCTTTTCATTGGCCAGACGGATATTTTCATATATCTGCTCCTGATACTCAGGCGCATAAACCAGACTTACAGGTTTACCTGTAAGCTCAGCCTCTGTGTAACCATACATAGCTGCATACACCTTGTTCATTCGATGCAGTTTCATATCATCCGAACTTCCAACTGCAATTCCAACATTAGCGGATTGAAATATATGAACCATTTCTTGAAGTTCCTGTTCGTACATTTTCCGGTCGGTTATATCCTGAATTGTTCCGATCATACCTGCGGGACTACCGTTTTCATCAAGTTCCAGCTTGCCAAAACCGTGTATCCATCTCAATTTACCATCCGATTCTCTTATGATTCTGTATTGCAAATCAAAAGGTTGAACTTTTGCCAAAACTTCATTTTCAAGATAATTTAGCACACGGTTTTTATCTTCCGGATGAATGATATTTTCCCATCTTTCCAGATTAACAGGCTTGTCATTTTCAAAGCCAAGTATCATCCTCATTGTATCTGATATTTCAGCATTTCCTGTTAAGAGATCAAGGTAATAGGTACCGATTTTTGCCGTTTTTTGAGCCTCACTTAAGAGATATTCCTTTTTCCGGAGTTCATTTTCTATTTCCTTCAGAGTCGTAATGTCCAGTACCGTCCCTGAGAGCGAATAGGGATTGCCGTGTCGGTCATGACGGAACGACCCTTTCTGCTGATAACAGCCGGTTGTTCCATCCGGTTTAATAACCCTGTAAATAAGATCCATCTCCTCTTGTTGTTCAATATTACGGTAAATTTCATACAATGCCTCCACGTCATCAGGATGAACCATCTCCAAAAAATTCTCAGGTGTTACTTCAAAAGTATCGGGATTGAGGCCAAACAATTCGTATACCATTTCTCCCCACATCAGCTCTCCTGTTTTTAAATTGTACTCAAAGTGGCCAACACCTGCAATTTTTTGAGCTTCTTTAAGGCGATTCTGCTGGCGGATTAATTCCTCCTGTTGATTTTTAACTTCGGTAATATCTTGTATGATACCGATCATGGCTTTTGCTTTGCCATTATCATCATACAACACTTCAGCTTTTTCAAAAACCCATCGTTCTTCATGATTATCCTGTCTTACAATTTTATATTCTGCACTGAACGATCTCTCTGACTCCATAGCCTCTGCAAAATTTTGTACTATGTATTGATAATCAGGATGAACCATTTTCTCCCATTTTTCGAGTGACATCGGATCATCTTCCGGCGCACCGAATATTTTATCCAGCACATCCGATGTTCTCGCCTCTTTGGTTTCAAGATCAAGATAATAAGAACCAAGATTTGCAACTTTTTGAGATTCCTCAAGGATATACTCATTTTCACGTAATTTTTCTTCCTTCTCAATACGATCCGTTATATCAATACCGATTCCGATAATAGTATTATCAGACAGTTTCACATTTGTCCAGGTGGATTTAACCACTGTTCCCCATTTTGTATGCACTTCAAAATCCATCCAGCCTGATCCGGGAATTGCCATAAACTTTTCAGCCCTTTGCCTTTCCTGCTCATCTGGATACACTGCTTTCATAACATCTGTCTTTTTCAGGTCTTCCGAGGAGTAGCCAATTAACCGCTCAAATTCTTTATTCACTTCAAAAACATTCGGGCCGGATTGATAAGAAGTAATCATAACCGGAAGGTTCGCAAACAGGATCTGCAGAAATTCCTGTTCACGTTCAAGTTTCAGTTC
>JBHJOO010000503.1:0-3226 GCA_050329675.1 Balneolaceae bacterium | reverse complement strand
GATTTGCTCATAAGGAGTTACTATAGCAATTAACAGTGCCAGAAGGCCACTATTAAACATTGCAACCAGCATCCAGGCCAGGCGGCCGGAACCTCGTCTCGCTCCTGTTCATTTACATTTTCTGAATCTCCGTTTACATATTCTTTAATATCGGCTGTGATTATGTAGATTACATTAATAAATAAGAGTAACTTGTCTCTTATTTTACAAAAAACTGCTGAATTCAACCATTTTTTGTAATCTTTACTTTCCATTCCTGTCCGCCACGCTGCAGGTATTCCCAGCCAACCACATCTCCAAATATGGATCGGAACTCATAATAGAGCGGTTTTGGGTCGTGATCGTTGATAAAAACAAAGCTTTCGCCAACAGGCAGCTCTTTAAAAAGTTTCAGCAGTTTTTCATGTCGTTTAAAGGGAATAAGAGTTCGGACATCGAGTTCTTTGGTTGTGATATTTGGTTGAGTCATAAGATTTTAAAAATGATTATCATTTATGTTTATTGGGTTGCTATTTTTTAGTATTAAAGAACAATATCCAAGACCTTAAGGCGGTATTTCATACGTACAGGCATGGTCTCCTTCTGCGATAAAAGTCGTCCGTTTAACATTTTTATCAAACAATTTTTTATAAAATTCTGCCTCTAACCGGCAGGGTAGCGTTGTTACTTTCACGACTTCTCTGAACGGGCAATTGCACTCCTTCACGGTTCTCATTCTATCATCTTTTTGCTGAATATAATCCGGCATGAATCCCTCTTCCCGTAACATCTCCATTAATGCCCCGATGGGTGATTTTCCATCATCTTGTTCAGCCTCCTCCATCAGGCGCTTAGCCTTTTGGAATCTTTTTTCCCAAAAATGTTCGAAAAATTTCTCCATCAACTCTTCTTCGCCATTTGTTATTAAAAATTTTAATAGCTCTCCCATCATTTTCGATTCATGGGAGGGGAATTGACTGTGTCCGGCACCGGTTAGTTTGTATTGCAGGCCCGGCCGGCCAGGGCCCGATCGCACATAGCTGCGTTGAATAGATCCATCTCTCTCCATTTGTAAAAAATGTTCTCTGAGTGTTGTTTTGGCAAGGCCAATTCTCTCTACAGCTTCATCCATAGAAAGTGTTCCATTTCGTTTAATCAGTTCAAGAAGCTCTTTTTTTACATCACTCATTTTGGTGGTCTTTTAGTTCAATCTTTCCGATGAGATAAGTATAGGATCGCTCATTACGTTCAGTCTTAAATTAGTACTTTAACTATCATACAGGATACAAACAGAAAGAATAAAAATCAATAAAAACGGTATTACCCGTTTTAATAGTTGTAAGTGATTTTTAAAACTGATAACTTTTTACAGAACCAACAAATTGAAGGATTCCGTGAACATCTGATTAAGATGATAGAGTTAACCCAATAGTGCAGAAAATGAAACATCAGATTATCATCTCTGACACCGTTCAAAAATTAAGACAGATAATGGATCCGGAGCTGGGTGTGAACATTGTAGATTTGGGTTTAATTTATCAGATTTATGTAAAAGAGAATACGCTTATTGTTGAATTTACCACCACAACACCGGGCTGTCCGATGCGCCGATATTTACAGCGGAAAATAGAGGAAACCCTGGAGTCGGTTAAAGGCGTTGACTCATATGAAACAATTATGGTATTTGAACCAGAATGGACAGTAGATATGATTGTTGAGGGAGTTGAATTCTTTTCTGTCCCGCCTCCGGAACTATCGGAAGATTAAGCTGACATGAACAAATCCGCGATTCTCGATCTTTTTTTTGGAACTCTTTTAGTTACAGCGGGAGCCGGACTTATACTTGGATTATATACTGGCCTGGTCCGGCTTGGAATTTCATTGCCCTCTGCTTTTGATTTGGGTCCTCTTGCACATGGTCCACTGATGATCAACGGTTTCCTTGCCACTCTCATCTCTCTCGAAAGAGGAGCGGCCCTGGAAAAATTGTGGAGCTATATTGCCCCTTTTTCATTTATGTTGTCGACGGTTTTTCTTTTAACTGACACACTTTGGGCAGGTGGTTTTTTTCTGCTTCTCGGATCGTTCTTTTTACTCATTATTATGGGATATCTTTGTTATCTGCAGCGGGTTGTTCATCATTTCATAATGGCTGCAGGAGCAGTTGCTTTATTTGCAGGAAATATTCTTTTCACTTTGAATTTTACTGTTTTTGAATTAATCGGATGGTGGCTCGCTTTTCCCCTGCTAACCATCTTTGGAGAAAGGCTGGAATTGAACCGCATCATGAGGCCACCCAAAAAGGCCCGGTCCCTGTTTGCAACTATCATTGTTCTCTGGATGAGTACGCTATTATTTGTTCATTATTCCAGGAACACTGCCTGGCTATTTAATTCAATTCTGCTTATCGCTATCGCCATCTGGCTGATACGGTATGATGTTGCACGCAAGACCATTAAGTCCCGGGAATGGACCCGGTACAGCGCCTGGTGTTTGCTTACCGGTTATGCCTGGCTCATAGTTGCAGGCCTAATGGGTATTTTCTATGGTTTGCCAGCTGCTGGTTTTATCTATGATGCAATACTTCACATCTTTTTTGTTGGTTTCATATTCAGTATGATTTTTGCACATGCTGCTGTCATTATTCCCTCCCTGACCGGCAAATTGGTACCATGGAGCAACTACTTTTATCTTCCATTTTTTCTGCTTCACGGATTTCTGATACTGCGGGTTTTGGGTGATCTTCTCTACATGCAGGAAATTCGCATTTTGGGAAGCTACGGAAATGTCTTGGCTATTTTATTATTCCTGGGTGGAATCTTAACCCGAATTCTGTTTAATTCGAAAAGTTCGTAAACTGATGTTCTGAATTAAATCCTTGAATTGATTTAAATTGGATACCATGATATACACAGTCTATAAACTTATTGTTAGTCATTGAAATGCCAGATATAAACATTGTTATTTGTGATAAATTCGGGTTAATCATCTTTGATATATTCAAATTCGGGACAGTCTATACGCAGGTCTGATTTCGTTAGTGACGTTTCAAGAAGCCGGCAATAGTGAGGCTGGCCGGGATCATTGCTTCTTAAAAAGTAACGGCATTGATAACACATTCTGTCAACGGAGATAATATCGGCCCTTTGTAAGCTGTAGATTATATTGAGCAGCGATTCAAGTACGATCTTTTTATTCCCGAGAGGTAGTGGATCAATTTCTTCCTTTATGCGATTGGCAAACAGTG
>JBHJOO010000341.1:0-6572 GCA_050329675.1 Balneolaceae bacterium | reverse complement strand
CACCTTTACACACGACAATATTGGATTTCTGGAATCGGGTGCTTTTGGGATAAACGGTTTTTGGCGGGAATTGAATGTGAGCGGACAGGAGGCGCTTACTCCCGATGCAGAGAACTTTTTTTTAGCCGGATTTTTATTTGAGGAAATAGGTATTACCGAGTCGGTTTCACTTTTGGCCGGTACCCGTCTTGAATTCCGCCGATTGGTACCATTGACGAATGAGCAGTTTCAGGATGTAACAGATTTTGATAAAAGAAATGATTTGATTTTTTCAGGATCAGTGGGATTAAATATCAAACCGGTACGAAATGTTGAAATAGGAACACAAATTGCCCGGGCATTCCGGACTCCCACAGTGGAAGAGCTATTCTCAAATGCACCTCATCCGGGCAACGGTACATTTGATATTGGCGACGCGTCACTTTCAAACGAAACGAGTCTTGGGGCGGATCTTTTTATTCGTTACAACAATCGAAATTTTGCTTTGGAGATGGCAGGATTTGTTAACCGGATCGATAATTTTGTAAAATTTACACCAACCGGTAGAATTGATCAGCCATCCGGGCTGCCTGTCTTTGAATATAATTCTGCAGATGCAATGTTATTCGGATTTGAATTTTCCTCCTCTGCCCGTCTTACGAACCGCTGGACCACAAACCTGGTTATCGATTTTGTACAGGGGAGTGAACGTGATTCTGAAAATACACCATTGCCGTTTATGCCCCCGCTTCGGTCATCCTTAGAGTTACAATATGATCAATCCGATTGGTGGACAGGTACTAAGGTAAGGTTGATTAATACTCAAAACCGGCTGGCTCCCGAAGAGGAGAGAACGCCCGGATATGCCCTGGTTGGCCTTCAGGCGGGATATCGTTTTCAAACTTTTGGAAGTCATTCCATCGTTTTGCGTCTTGATAATCTGTTGAATGCAAGCTATCGGGATCATCTCTCACGTGTTGAAAACCGGAATAATCCAATGCCCGGGCGAAATGCCAATATTTCTTGGAAGTGGAGTTTTTGAGGGGAAGGGCACAGAGTGCATGGTGCCTGGCGTGAGGTGGCGGATTGGTTTTCAACCAATTGTACCTGTTACATATTAAACGATCGGAGAAAGAGAGTAGATAGATTACTCTGCAAGGATTATGAGTTGGAATTTGGAGATCTAACATGGAATTCATCCCATCCCTTTTGTTTCACGCGAAGTTCGCAAAGTTGAGAGGCAGTGAGAATTGCAGTTGGAAGTGATAGCAGACAATAGGTAGTAGACAGTTGACAGTATGCAGTTGAGCGGAGCGCTCCGAGCCGAAGGCGATTTTCACGAAGTGAAAAACACGCAGAAATTCTACAGTTCTACAATTCCAAAATTGCAGCGTAAAGAATACCTTTGTTCGGCAATGCCATGACATTCACCTTGGTTCCACAGGCTGAAAGCCTGGCGCAACACAGCCCCGACACGGCTGTGTCGGGGTTACAGGGCGGTCGGAAACCGGGTAGGCTGAAGGCCTGCAGCAGGGAGATTTTTTTCATGATTGAATCAGCGTGCAAATCTACTTATGATACCAAGGCAAGGTTCTCTCTGCCTCAGGCTTACAGCCTGACTGGGTTCTATTTGTCGTTTTTTTCCCCAGGCGCTGCCTGGGGCTGTGTTGCGACAGGCCTTCAGCCTGGTTTTCACGGATTTCTGAATCTGACAGTCGAATCGTTATTTTTTTTATCTCGGCCATACATAAGGAGATTTTGCTAACGCGTACAAAAAATGAGCTCCATGCGTTCGTCCCGACAGCGAGAAATTTAGGAGCATGTGCATAATTCTGTCGGGGTAGGCAGTTTGTTGTGTGTAGCAAAAGCCCGGGATGGCGGCGTGGCAAAAGATATAGCACAACGGTGGATTTGATACGCCGCCCTCTATTAAAAAAGCAGCCTGTCATCCCGACTAAGAGAGCGGAGCGAACGCACGGAGGGATCTCCTTGATTGTGGCTTCTTTCAGTCAAAGTCGCCAAAAGGCACCAGCCCTAATCAAGGAGATCAGTGAGGAGACAGACACAGTCTCTTCACTCCTCCCGACAGCCTGTCCCGTACCAACAAGCGCGGGGTACTTTTCTGTCGGGACTGTGCTACCGGTGACAGATTTTTTAAATTGTTCTTTTTTGGCTTTAATCAACTTTTTTTGCCTTTATGAACGCACCTCTAAATCCCCTCCCCGAGGTATCGGGATTTCGAAAAACACTCAACTCGAGAGGGGACTTTATACTGTCACCGTTAAAATGGTATTGCCCGCATTTGGGCAAAATTAATTGCTCAAGATAACAGGGTTGGTTTTATCAGGGGGTTGCGTATCCGTTGTGGTGGAGAGCGAGGCTGGGAGTGACGCCATTAAAACGAATAAAATTGGTTTCGAAGTTTACGTGTATGGATTTCCATAATGATTGATTAGATTTAAGGAATCTTATTTACGCTGAATCGAAATTCAAATGGAAAACCAAAAAGTGATATTCGCCCCCGCAAGCTGGGCATTGTTTTTTGCCCGTATTATTTTAGGTTTGCTGTTTCTTATGACGGGATGGTTCAAGGTGTTTGGCATGGGAGCTATGGCACACGCCAGGCAGCTTTTTGTGGAAGCCTATGCCGATAACTGGATTCCCGAGTGGCTGCTCTGGTTTACCGGTTTTGTGATTCCATATCTTGAGGTGGCAGCAGGCATTTTATTGGTGATCGGGCTGCGTACCAAAACCGCAGCCATTACTGTCGGTTTTATTTTGGTATTGGTAACCTATGGACATTTGCTTCAGGAACCCTTCTTTGATATCACCACTCATATTCTTCCAAGAACTCTTTTATTATTATTTGTTCTCTTTTTTATCGAGAAAGATACCCTCTCCATCGACTATTTTATTAATAAACGAAAAAAGAAATCGAACAATTGAATTCCGGTAAATGAAATTAATAGCTTTACGGGGAATCCCCTATGACGCAAATTCCTCCTATTTAAAAGGTACGGCAGATGCACCTGAAAAAATCCGGAAGGTGATGCATTCGGGAAGCACCAATCTGTTTACAGAAAGCGGATTTGAATTGAAATCGGATATAAACTTGATTGATGCCGGAGATCTTGAACTATCTTCAGAAAGTGAGTTTCCCGAAAAGATCAAAGAAGATATTCAAAAACTTCTCGAAACGTACGACCGAATCTTAATTCTTGGCGGAGATCATTCCATCACATATCCGGTGATTCAGGTATATACGGAACATTATAAAGATTTGACAATCCTGCATTTCGATGCCCATCCTGATCTTTATGATTCATTTGATGGTAAGCGGTATTCACATGCATCTCCCTTTGCGCGCATCATGGAAGAAAAAAAAGTTAAACGGCTGATTCAGGCCGGTATCAGAACCCTGAATGATCATCAACGAGAGCAAGCAGAAAAATTTGAGGTTGAGATCATTGACATGAAGAATCGCGATAAATTAAAAGAACTGCAGTTCGAGGGGCCTGTATACCTGTCACTTGATCTGGATGTTCTGGATCCGGGTTGTGCGCCCGGTGTTTCCCATCATGAACCGGGAGGTTATCAGGTAAGAGAACTTATTGATTTGATTCAGAATTTGAAATTTAACCTGGTTGGGGCAGATATTGTGGAATACAATCCTGCCAGAGATCTGCAGGATATGACAGCCATGGTTGCCGTAAAGCTTTTAAAGGAGTTAGCTGGAAAAATGCTCGGGGAATAGTAAGAGTAACTTTATGATTAAAAAAATTGCTTACAAGGATATCAAAAAATTCACAGTCATTGGATTTTTATGTTTACTCTGCATCACCGGCTGTGGATCACCGGACAAATCTGAGCATCATGATACTCTTTCATCCCGGCTCGACAGCCTGATGGCCATTCACATTGAACAAGGAAAGATACCCGGTGCAGTTTTACAGGTAAAAAAAGGGAATCAGGTTTTATATTCAAAAGCCTTCGGCTATGCTCATTTATTCGATTACAATCTTGATTCTCTCCGGAATCCTGACGTAATGACTACAGATCATCTCTTCGATCTTGCTTCACTGACAAAGGTTTTGGGTACAACGATGGGGATGATGTTTCTCTCCGATAAAGGTCTTATTCAGCTTGATGATGCCATATACAAGTATTTACCTGAATTTAATAAGCCGGAAAAATCAAAAATTACCATCCGGCATCTGCTTACCCATTCCGCAGGATTATATGAATGGCAGCCTCTCTATTTTAAAGCATCTATCAAAACGGAAAGATACCATGCCATAGCTGAAATGCCTCTGAAATACGACGTTGGCAAAGGCAGGCACTACAGTGACCTGGGTTTTATGCTTTTGGGTGATATCATTGAAATAGTTTCAGGCCTGCCGCTGGATGATTTTTTTGCACAGCAGCTTTTTGAACCATTAGGCCTGCGTCATACGGCCTTCAACCCGCCGGATCATCAATTCGAAAAAATTGCGGCTACATCACACGGCAATCCGTTTGAAAAACGAATGGTTTATGATGATTCTTTTGGATTTAAAGCTGAAATTAATCCTGATGAATGGAACGGCTGGAGAGAATATACGCTTAAGGGTGAAGTAAATGATGGAAACTCCTGGTATGCGAATGGAGGAGTAGCCGGACACGCCGGTATTTTTTCTACAGTTAGTGATATTCAGAAAATTGTGGATCTCTTGATGAATGACGGGAGAATAGATGATGAACCATTTATAACAATGAATACGATAGATAATTTTTTAAAGAAAGACCGGTTTGGAAATGCATTGGGATGGGCAATGAATCCTGATATCATTAAGATACCTGATATTAAAGAGCCTGCATTCGGCCATACTGGTTTCACAGGTACCAGTGTTGTTTTTATCCCCGATGAAAGACTGTCGGTTATTCTTTTAACAAATCGTCAAAATGCAGGAACTTTTGAAAATGGATATTATCATGACCTGGGAGAAATCAGAAAATCAATTTTTCAAACTGTGTATGAATTTCTGATTCAACCGGGCAGTAAAAGTAATTATTAAATTGGGAATTGTATTTATTTTGATTTATTATTTCTCTTGATGTAAGCTTTTAAATCTTTTTTTGACCGAAATTATGGTTCACGTTATTCTATTATAATTGTGCCGCAGCTATACTTCTTTTTAGCTGTTATTCAGGACATAACTCTGTTTTATAATCTAAATTGATAAAAAAACCACTTCTTTATGACCATTAAAAAGCTACTAATCCTTATAAATATACTGTTGTTTTTCACTTTAAACTTATTTGCTCAATCCGGCAACAGATATGTGATTTCCGGGAAAATAATCGATTCTCAGACTGGTGAACCGTTACCGGGAACCAATATTGGTATCGCAAATACGGTTTTAGGTACATCAACAGATGCAGATGGAAATTTTCAATTAACAGCAACACTCCAGCCGAACGACTATAGATTCAGGATTACATTCATAGGTTACTCTTCAAGAGTGATTACGGTTACACTCTCAGATGAACTGAATGTTGATGTTGGTGATATTGAACTGAGGCCTGACATCATTGGTAGTGATGAGATAGTTGTGACGGGTGCCAGCGGTGCAGTTAGTAAACAGCAGCTTGGAAATGCAATATCAACTGTAAATTTTGAAGCTATTCAATCGAGCGGGGCAACCCAGATTGACCAGGCTCTTTCTGGCAAAATTGCGGGTGCACTTGTTCAGCAAAATTCCGGTGATCCCGCAGGTGGTATCAGCATCCGGCTTCGAGGCCCAAGCTCATTGTTAGGATCTGCCGACCCTCTGTACATTATTGACGGGGTTATCGTAAATAATGATTCACCCGAGTTAATAGATATAGGTGGTAATGCACAGAACAGGCTGGTTGATATTAATCCAAATGACATTGAGAGAATCGAGGTTGTGAAAGGTGCTGCCGCGGCGGCATTGTTTGGATCGAGAGCCAATAATGGTGTGGTACAAATTTTTACAAAAAGAGGGCAGGCCGGAAAGCCTAAACTAACCTACAATTCAAATTTGCAAATCAATAATATCAGAAAAAAGATTCCTGTAAATATGGCCCGGGTAAATAATAACGGCACTCCCAATCCCGATATTCAGCGTTTTGATTTTCAGGATTTTATTTTCAGAACTGCGGTTGGAACCGAGCAGTCTCTCTCTATTTCGGGAGGATCGGAAGATACCCGGTATTTTATATCAGGTTCATTTTTTTCAAATGAGGGAATTGTAAGAGGAAATGACTTTGAAAGAATTACCGCACGCCTAAACCTTGACCAAACCCTGACAAACTGGGCTACTTTATCGATTGGTTTAAATTATACAAATACAAGTAGTAATGAGGTGCCAAATGGCGGACTGAATTCTTCATTCGGTGCTTTAACCGGTTTCATTTTCGGTCCAAATACATTTGATCCCCGGCCTGATCCGGAAACAGGAGAATTCCCACAAAATAGTATTCTTGCAAATCCGGTTGAAGCCATAGAAAGGTATGATTTCAGTCAGGAGATAAACAGAATTGTGGGAAATGCAAAGCTGACTATCTTGCCTGCTGATAATGTATCCGTT
>JBHJOO010000180.1:0-2345 GCA_050329675.1 Balneolaceae bacterium | reverse complement strand
TTATGCACGGAGAGAATAAAAGAATGTGCCTCGGAATGATCGCTGTAATCGGACGGGGAGGGCGGGGGGTTGGAGGTGGAAACCGAACGCCTGATCACGGCATTGTCCGGGCGGCGGGTGTACAGGTAGGGAGCTGAGGAGTAGATCCGATCCTGGCAAAAGCTTCCGCCCGTGGTGATGGTCAGCGGGTCGGGCAGGTAATCGGCTGGAAACAGTTCGTGGCTCAGCGATTCCCCCTGTCGCTGAATCTCTACCAGCAGCGGCTCGGCTGAAAAATCGACCGATTGCCCGGCAAACGCCTCTGTAAAGTCAACAAGCAGCGTGCCGTCGGCCAGGGCCAGCAGCTGATTGAACTCAACCGGGATCAGCAGGCCACTTTGCAGCGGGATTTGGCCGGCCGGTTCTATTTGCGCGGCCTGTGGGGTGAGCATAGCCCTGTCCAGTTCTAATCTTTCACGGATAATGACCTGGCCGCTGACATTTTTGGAGATACCCCCCCCCACAAAAAAAAGAAACAACAGCAGCCATCGTCGCTTAAGGCGTCTTCTCAAAAGATTTGTACCCATCTTGAATGCATCAGGTTAAAGGTATCGTTATTTTCAAGAGGTTTGGCTATGGGGTTTGTTACAAATTTTAAAATAGTGTGTTTTTTAGTAGAGAAATGTCGAAATGTAGATTACAGGTGTACAGGTTGTAAAAAAAAATCACTGAACCCCGCATCATCAGACAAGAACCTGACCGGCCCGCTGGGGGCACAGCTGGCGAATGGGGGGGTAAAATTAAAAGGGCTGGTGAGGCGGGAATGCCCTGCCAGCCTTCAGGCCTGCCAATCCTGATAACCGGCAGAAAACCCACAGGCTGGCCGGGCTGGTTCGTGGCTGGATGCTCCGCCGGGAGCCTGACCGGCCCGCTGGGGACGCAGTTGCGAGCGGAGGGTGCAGTTCGAAGGGCCGGTGAGGCGGGAATGCCTATCTCATATTGATAAACTGCAGTGGTATCCCAAAATCCTTGCTTTTTAAAACCTGAATCACTTCCTGCAGGTCGTCTATCTTCTTTCCTGAAACCCGTACCTGATCATCCTGAATAGCAGGCTGAACTTTCAGTTTTGTATCTTTGATCGTTTTTACAATTTTTTTGGCCGTTTCCCTGTCAATACCTTCTTTAATCGCGGCACTCACTTTTACAGCACCTGAACTGCTCCCTTCCGCTTTCCCGAACTCCATGACCTGTGGTTTCAGCCCGCGTTTTACAAAATGTTTATTCAACATTTCACGCACAGCCTGTAATTTCATAGATTCGGCGGCCTGAATATCAATTTTATTTTCTTTGCGGTCGAAATTCACTTCGGTATGAAGGCCCCTGAAATCATACCGGGTTGAAACTTCCTTAAGTGTATTATTTACAGCATTATCAATTTCCTGTGCATCAATCTGGTTTACAATATCAAATGAAGGCATATCTTTTTTTCTATCAGTTATGTTTGCCTTCTAAAAATAGAGAATAAAAAACTTTACAAAAATTTTAGTTGAAAATATTTGATGGATTCGAAAATGTCTTTTTTCAGCTACCGGCTGTCCGTATTCAATTTCAGTTTATTACGATCTTTTTTGGTCAGGCCCATAACCACAAGGTTATAAGAATCGGTAATCCACTCTTTAATCAGATCATCCGGTAAATTGCCATGCATATTAACTGTATTCCAGTGTTTTTTGTTCATGTGATAGCCGGGAATTACTTCCGGATACATTTCCCGCAGTTCAATTGCTTTAACAGGATCACA
Organism: Balneolaceae bacterium; assembly: GCA_050329675.1. GTDB lineage: Bacteria > Bacteroidota > Rhodothermia > Balneolales > Balneolaceae > CAYVBJ01. The sequence continues at coordinate 565 of JBHJOO010000180.1, read as the reverse complement.
CTTCAGATTGACACTCTCAAAATTTTCGATATTGCAAAGAGAAAAAATCTTTCCCATCACTTTAAAACAAAGTGTGTTATCGTCAAACGGAAGATCTTCGGTTACCCCGGGAAAGGAAAGACAAAAATTACGATAGGCTTCAATGTTCATAAATAAAAAGGTTGATTCAATTTTCTCAATAAACAATGTTTACTGATTTTGTCAGATCACATTTCTTCGAACCATCCGGCTTCATAATATAGACATGTTGCCCATCATTTTCTGTAGAAAGATATGCTATACTTTATCCCTCGCGAAAAAAAAACCATTGGCATTTTCTCTGATAATAACTGAATTTACAGGGTGACGAAACCAAAATTTAAACCTGCCGGCGGAGAAATAATGAAACGAACTCATCTTTATTATCAACATAAGAATAACTATGTGCATTACCTGCTTCACAAAATGTGTATTGTTCTTTTTTTACTAATATTTTTACTTCCAGTTATCGCATCGGCGCAACAATCCACCCGGATGGCTGCCATGCCGGCTGTAAGCGATAATCACATTGTCTTTGTGTATGATA
>JBHJOO010000394.1:0-6090 GCA_050329675.1 Balneolaceae bacterium | reverse complement strand
AAGCAATGGATATGTTTAGCGATTGTTATGAAAGTCATCGTGACTTTCTGGTCCGGTATCGAACGGATCTTTCCTATAAACCTGAACATGGAAATAAATTCGCTGACGGAATAAGCTTTATAAGATGGGATTTTTATTATGTGCATCCCGGTATGGAGCAGCAAATGGAAGAAAACGCTAATAAGTGGAAAGCCTTATATACTAAACATAACATAGAAGCAGGGTATCGGGTTTTTACTGGCGATATTGGGACGGATATGCCGATGCTGGTCGTTGTTCAACTCGCAAATAACGATGTTGAATACTTCACAACCAGAGAACGGCAAAGAGATACATTTGGCACAGAGGGCACGAATCTGTGGAATGAAACTCTGTCAATCGTCCGTAAATATGAATCAAAAACAGGCGTTACCCGCCCCGATTTGTCTTATATGCCATCCGGTTTCGTATTTACAAACGATTCAGGTAATGAATAATGAAATGATTTAGGATTTGTAATATGAAAAGAGCAGCCATAAAAAAACTGCTTCTGTGTAAAAACCGATCCGGAATGTATTCCGGATGAAAATCGATCAAAATAAATTCATACTTGCATTTTATTTCTGAATGCATTTATATTCTACCCAATGATAGAAACTGCACAACATATTACAACTCTTTCTCTTCGCCGCCGCCGCCCTTTGGGCGTGTGACATAATTGTGCAGTACAGAATTTAATCACCACGCCCGTTCAAAACTTTTTTTGAACGGGCTTTTTTTTTGCACTTCACTTTCTTGCAAAAGAAACCTCAACCACTACCATAACTTTACTATTGACCATGAAACATTTTTTGAAAATAAACGATTATGAGCCTGATGAACTTCAGGCGATGATGGATCTGAGTACGGAACTGCAGAATAGTTCTGAACAGCCACTTAAAAAAAAGAACATTCTTTTCGTCTTTGAAAAATCATCCCTGCGAACCAAACTTGGAACCGAGGTTGCTATCAATCACCTTGGCGGCAACGTGATTCACATCGAAGCAGATGTGATGCTTACGAGTGGCAAAGCGATCCCGTTTAGCTGCCGGGAGTCAATGAAAGATGCCATGATGAACGTCTCTCAATGGTGTGATGCCGTTTTTGCCAGGGTGTATGCGCATCAGACACTCGAACTAATGGCAGAGCACGGGGAAATTCCCGTTGTCAATGCGCTCTGTAATAAACATCATCCCATGCAGGCCCTGGGTGATCTCTATACGATTCAGCAACAGTATGGATCCGGCGAAAAAGTAAATATCACATTTATCGGTGACGCTAACAATGTCGCCTTTTCTCTCATTGAAATAGCACTTAAATTCGGGCATGAAATTCGGTTCACAGGGCCCGAAAAATATTACTGGAATGAGTCTCAGCTCGATTATTTTGCATCCCTTGCTATGACATATAACGGCCATTTTATGCATACACCCGACCCGGTAAAGGCAGTCAAAAATACGGATATTATTTATACCGACACGTTTATCTCTATGGGCGAGGAACATCTGTATGAAGAAAAAATCCGGCATTTTCAGCCGTACCAGGTGAATGGCAAAATACATGCAAAGGCCAAGCCGGACACCGCATTTATGCATTGCCTTCCGGCTCACCGTGGAGTTGAAGTAACCGATGAGGTGATCGACCATCCCAACTCATGGGTTTATAAACAAGCCAAAAACCGGATGGTGGTATCAAAGGGTGTATTTACCCATTTGCTTGCGTAAAAGTCATTGGATGACTAAATGACTCAATTAATTCTAAAGAACAGTTAACTCAACCATAATATTACAAGAACTCAAATCATGATTCAATCAAACACAACTTACAAAAAAGTCGCTTCACACGAAGCTGAAAAAGGATCCTTCAACACCTGTCTGCTGCTCTATTCAGGCGGCCTCGATACCAGTGTGATGCTGAAATGGATTCAGCAGGAATATAATTGCGAAGTCATCGCACTCACAATAAATATCGGGCAAACAGCTGATAACCTGGAGGCTATCAAAGATAAGGCCCTGATGCTGGGTGCCAAAGAAGCTATTGTTCTGGATGCAAAAGAGGAATTTGCGGAACTCTGTACGGAGGCTGTAAAAGCGAATGCCGACTATCAGGGAGGATATGCTCTTGGATGCCCCCTTGGCAGGGTGATGATTTCAAAGCTGGCTGTTCAGATTGCCTCCGAATTCGGCTGCGAAGTGATTGCTCATGGCTGTACAGGAAAAGGAAACGACCAGGTGCGGTTTGAAAGCTATATCACCACCCTTAATCCTAACCTGAAAATTATCGCACCTGTGCGGGAGTGGGGTATGGGAAGGGAAGAGGAAATTGCATACGCTATCGAAAACAACATTCCCGTGGAACAGACGAAAAAAAGCCCCTATTCATACGATGAAAACATGTGGGCTAACACCGGCGAAGGGGGTGAAATTGAAAACCCGGCAAACATCCCGCCTCTTGAAAATATCCTGAAGTGGTGCAATACACCACAACAGGCTCCGGATAAAGAAATAACACTCAGAATCGGATTTGAACAGGGTGAGCCTGTATCCCTGAATGGAATGCCGCTTCCCAAAAAAGACCTCATCATGAAACTCAATAAAACCGGAGGGGAACATGGGGTTGGTTATTTTCACCTGATTGAAGACCGCGTTGTGGGATTAAAAGTACGGGGAGTTTATGAGAATCCCGCCGCCCACATTTTAATTCAGGCTCATAAAAACCTGGAACAGCTGGTATCAACCCGTGAAGAAAACGAATTAAAAACCCTGATGGATCAGAAATGGGCTTACTTATGCTATGGAGCCAAATACTTTGAACCGGTGATGGATAATATAAGAGCGTATATCAACGAACAGAATAAAAAAGTGACCGGAGAAGTGACCGTAAGATTGTATAAAGGCAACTGTGAAGTTATTGCTTTAACATCTCCCTATTCGCTCTTTGATGAAAATCTGGCTACATTTAATAAATCGGCTGATTTTAATCAAAATGCCTCGGCAGGATTTATCGAGCTCTGGAATCTGCCGCAAAAAACGGCATATCAGCTGAAAAAAGAAGTAAAAAAACAGGTAGTACTGAATGAGTAAACTTTGGTCAAAAACGGGACAAAAACCGGATTCGGAAGCGGCTAAAAAGGCAGAAGCCTTTACTGTTGGTAATGACTATCTCCTGGATCAGGTTTTGATCCCTTACGACCTGAAAGCCTCAAAAGTTCACGCCGGTGCACTCCGTGGTGCAGGTATATTGACGGATGATGAGGCCGATGCGATTATTAAAGAACTGAATCATATTTATGAACGCTGGCAGGACGGCGAGTTTGAGATTAAGCGCAGCCATGAAGATGGACATACTGCAATCGAGGAATGGCTGACCTATAAACTTGGTGAGACAGGCAAAAAAATCCACACGGGCCGTTCGCGAAATGATCAGGTGCTTACAGCCATGCGTCTTTTCGAAGTGGATAAGCTGAAAAAGGTGTCAGCAGCTGTAAAAAAGCTGATCCGGGAATTACTGCTGTTTGCTGAATCAAATGAAATGGTACCGATACCCGGTTTTACGCACACCCGTAAGGCGATGCTGTCAAGTATTGGCCAGTGGGCAGCCGGATTTCTGGAACTGCTGATTATTCAGCTGCAACAGGCAGATCGAATAAACAGCATGATCAGCCGCAGTCCGCTCGGAACGGCGGCCGGTTTTGGATCAACGATAGATCTGAATCGTGATGCCGAGGCTGAGAATCTCGGATTTGAAACGGTTATAGTATCGGCTGCATCTGCGCAGCTGAGCCGCGGATGGATGGAGCATCAACTGGTTCAGTACCTCGCCGGTTTTTCTGCCATTCTAAACCGGTTTGCAGCGGATGTGATTTTATACAGCAGTGAAGCATACGGTTTCCTGGAATTGAATGAAGCGGTTTGTACAGGATCTTCAATCATGCCTCAAAAGAAGAATCCCGATGTGGCGGAATTGATACGCGCAAATCATTCACGTATAACCGGGAATGCTGCTGCGCTTCAGTCTGTGGTCACAAACCTGGGAAGCGGTTATCATCGGGACCTGCAGATGACAAAAGAACCTGTGATTCAGGCATTTGAGTCTATACTGGAAGTTCTTGAAGCGTCCATTTTACTTGTTCAGAATATGAGTGTTGTTGAGGAATCCGCAAAAAAAGCCTGTACACCTGAGTTGTTTGCTGCCGAAGAGGCCAATCGACTTGTGGTTGAAGAGGGATATTCGTTCCGTGATGCATATAAAAAGGTAGGGCATGAATTGGAGAAGATGGAAAATGTTAATGCTTCAGAAGGGATGAAAAAATTTACGCAGCTGGGATCCCCGGGAAATGCGGGGTTGGATCGTTTGAAAACGATGCTGGAGGATAGTTGAGGTTGTTCATGCGTTCGTTCGGTTTTTTGGCATTAGTATCAAAATACTTTGTGTCCTCGTGGCTTCGCCCGCGCCTGCCCCGTACATGCATTTGTGTCGGGGGGCTATTGATGTTTGACTCTTTCAGAGTCGGCTCAGTACGGAAATATCATGTTATTATTATATCTATAAGTCACGACAACGAAATCTTAAGGGAAGTTCTCGCAGTGAACGAAAAGAGAAAAAACATGCAATGATTGCGGAATAAAATTGTGTTCTTTGTGCAACCATGGCGTGCTTCGCGTGAAATGTAATGAGGAACGAAGTGACGAGTGGAATGGAGCAGAAGAATCTAACGTTTAATGGCAAAACAATGGTGTTGGATCACAAAGCTTCATACAAAGCAAAAATATGATCATCCAATCTTACGCCAATGTGATGACGGGAAATGTGGGTTATCATGACTCCTTCCGGAAAGCGGACGATTTTTTGGGGATTTCCATCCATATCCAATACAACCCATTCCTGAAAATCTGATTCACGTGTCAGTTGAAGCCAGATACGGTATTGGTCATCCACAATCATATTTTCTGCGACTGCTTTTCGTTCCGGCAGGTGGTCCCGGATATCGCGCCACCTCCCGTCGTATCTTTTTTGCAGTGAATCGATTTCAGTTCTGCTGATTTCATCCCGCGGAAGATCTGCCGGGATTGTGCGAATGGTGTCCAGGCGCATGATATCGAGCACTGCAATTTGAGGATCATCAGCCCATAAAACAAAAAGTGATGTTCTGTCAGGTGAAATATCATAATATAAATCCGGTGCAAATGGAACCTGGGAGGCGCCACGAACCTGATCATCAATAATTAGCCTTGCCATATTCCGCGATGGATAGCCCACTAATTTTCCGCTGGTTTGTGAATCTAAATTGAGATGTGTGAAAGCAATTTTTGGTGTCTCATTTTTATTAGTAAGATAAGCTGTACTCCACAGATGGATCAGTAATGTATTTTCATCGGATGTTGAGTAGGATCGGGAAGTCTGAAAATCCTCTGTTCTTATATCCTCATATTCTTGAATTTCGTCTGTTTGAAGGTTTTTGCGTATGATTCGTTTTCTCCTTTGATCGTACATCAATAGCTCTTCTTTAGAATAATCCAAAGAGAGTACATCCTGAATTTCACCCGGGCCGCGCCCTGATGAGGCATGTTTTTTTACGAGATCTCCCTGAGGATCAATTTCAGCTACAAATTCACCCTGACGGTCGTTTAGAATTACATTTCCATTTTTGGTAACAATTGTTCTGTAGTTCAGATGCTGAAAAAAATCATCACCGATTTTATCAATTTCCAATAACTTTTCCGGGGTTTCAACTGGTAGTGATGACAGATCAATAGTTCCTGAATTATCGGAATTTGATGTGCAGGAGATGAACAGTATCAAAGATACTATGTGGAGAAATTTCACGTCTGAAATTTTTTTATTGAATTTAAGGATCGTCAACGAAGTTTTTCAAAATCGAACTTAATTACAATAGTAGTAATATGATTGTAATGTTACAACTCTATAATGTTGCAGGCAGACGGTGTATTGATTTACTACATTCTCTTTTTGAATCCTTTGTGTCCTCATGGCTTCGTGGCGATCCAGCCCGGATGAATCCTCTGATAAGTTGCATCCATCTGCCAATCTTGCCCGGTATTGGTCCTTGTC
>JBHJOO010000423.1:0-2401 GCA_050329675.1 Balneolaceae bacterium | reverse complement strand
CATGCAGCGCCGCGGGTAATCTGAACATAGATCGTCGCTTCCCGGTTTAGTAAATCGTTGCGCTTTAGTAATTCTTTAAATATTTCCGGTAGATGTGAATAGCATGGTTTATCCAATTTCAGATTCAGTTCTGTCAGTCCCTCCTTTAGCCTTTCCAAATGTTCCTTTTCCCGAAACAAAAAACCATTCACGGATCGTATCACCTCATAAATTGCATCACCGAACAAAAAACCACGGTCGGATACCGAAATTTTTGCATCATTCCGATCCAGGTAAGAACCATTCAAATAAACCTGCATATTTTATCACTGTTTTGTTTTCAGGTATCAGCACATGCCGATTCCGGATTTACTGTTCAATATTTTTTTCCATTCTCTCCAGTCCGGCAGAAATCGATCCATAAATCCATGAAATCGCTGATTATGCAGCCGTTCAAGAAGATGAACCATCTCATGGATTACCACATATTCCAGGCATTCCGGCCTCATTTTGGCCAGTTCCAGATTCAGCCAGATTCTCTTTGCCCTGATATTACAGGTACCCCAGCGGGTTTTCATCTGTTTCACTCCAAATTCGTGAACCTGAACTCCCATTACAAGCTCCCATTTTTTTATCAAGATATTTATTTCTCTCTTCAGGTTCGACCGGTACCACTCTTTTAAAACTTTCTCCCGTTTGGCAACTTTGCTGCCGGGCCGGATATACATCGTAATTGAATCCTGGCCGGATATCTTCACAGCAGGTTTTACATGCCTTTCAACAATGTTTAACCTGAATAGCCTGCCGAAAAATAAGTGATTCTCTCCGGTTATATAATGAAGCTTTCGGGGCGGTTTCTTTTTCTGAAACGAAGAGAGGTGTCTTTTAATCCAGCTCATTTTAGAATTTGCAAACTGCCGGATCGATTCCTCCCTTGTACCTGCCGGACACGAAATCCGAACCTGCCCGTCCGGTTTGATTCGCAGGTTCAGATTTTTGACATCCTTTCTGATAACATCGATGGCTATACCTGAAACCATCATCCGGTATTCGCTTCTTTTTCCCTTCGTTCGATTAAACATAGCCAACGATACAGAGATATTAGGAAATCTGAAAGGGGATCTGTTATCAGATAGAACAAAATTCATCGCACCGCCGCACACAGTGCGAGTGGCCATCCCCATTCCAGAAATTCTGACTCCTGTTCTAAAACATTCCACTCATTTTATTACATTCCCTTACGGCTTAAATACTCGTAAGGCTTAATTAAATGACATTCAATGGCATGACCATTTCGCAGTACATCCAAAACATCAACCGGCGCTACAAAACCGGCATCTCAAGAGAGCACAGCTATCGCGGAGATTTACAGTCTCTTCTTGAAGCGATGCTGAGAAATGTACTTGTAACCAACGAACCCGCCCGGATTAAGTGCGGTGCTCCCGATTTTATCCTCACCAGTAAAAATATTCCGGTAGGTTATATTGAAGCGAAAGATATTGGTGAACCATTAAGCGGAACCAAACACAAAGAGCAGTTCAACCGCTACAAAGAGTCGCTGCCCAACATCATTTTTACCGATTATCTCGATTTTCACTTTTACAGGGATAATGAATTTGTGACGTCTGTCCGGATCGGTGAAATTGCCGGGGATACCATTCGTGCAGTACCGGAGGCTGAAGACAAGTTCCGGCAGATGATTAACGATTTTGCCACGCACACCTTGCAGACCATTACATCGGCTGCCAAACTTTCGAAGATGATGGCGGCCAAGGCGCGTCTGCTCTCCACCATCATTGAAAATGCACTGAATGCTGATGAGAGAACGGCTGACCGCGTGCATGAACCGGCGAATACGACACTCCGCGAACAGCTTGCCGCCTTTCAGAATGTGCTGATTCACGACATTGACGAAAAAGAGTTTGCCGATATCTATGCGCAGACCATTGCCTACGGGATGTTTGCGGCGCGGCTGCACGACCAGGAACTGGATACCTTTTCCCGGCAGGAGGCCGCTCGGCTGATTCCCAAATCGAATCCCTTTCTGCGGAAGCTGTTCCAGTACATTGCCGGGTACGACCTGGACGAGCGGATTGACTGGGTAGTGGATGCGCTTGCCGATATTTTCCGGGCCACCGATGTGGACGGATTGCTGAACAACTTTGGAAAGGCAACACAACAGACCGACCCCGTGATTCACTTCTATGAAACTTTCCTGGCCGAATTTGATCCCAGCCTGCGCAAGAGCCGGGGCGTCTGGTACACGCCGGAGCCGGTAGTAAATTTCATTGTGCGGGCGGTGGATGATATTTTGAAGGACGAATTCGGCCTGAAAGATGGCCTGGCCGATACCTCCAAAACCACTGTGAAGGTGAAAGTACCCACGCATGACAAACGTCACAAGGAAAACCTGGTGGAGGAA
>JBHJOO010000021.1:0-9824 GCA_050329675.1 Balneolaceae bacterium | reverse complement strand
AGATGTGCCACCGGGAACCATCCTTACCCCATTTTCAGGTTTATATTTTCTTGGAGGCAAATTGTGCTTATCGACAAATCCTTCATATATACCATCATAAGAAATATTTTTACCTGCTTTGAAAGCAGCGAGAATAGCTTCCTTTACTTTGATATTTGCTTTCCAGGTATCACCTGATGGTTCGGCAGACCTTGTTTCACCGGTTTCAAGCTGATCCAGAATTTTTTCCCAATCCATGTATAAAATTTTTAAGAATTTGGCTTATAATTTCTGTTATGATATAATAATTTCCTGTTTAATTTCAATCCTGAAACTTCCTAAGAATTTTCATCAAACCAATTATTGATTTCCTTATCCGCACGCAGCAGCGGTTCTATATTTTCAATTTCTTTAGATGACAGCGGCGGCCTTACCGTATCTGTCTTGATCCATTTTTTATGAGCAAGCAATCTTTTAGCAGGTATTGGATTTGGTGCCGAAAAAAGCGCCTTAACTGCCCGGTTCCAAACCGGAAAAATGGTATCTGTTTTTTTTTGTAAACACATTTTTGTGTATAAATTCGTTTGCTCCGGCCAAACATTGGCTGCAACGGAGACCAATCCACTGCATCCGATTACAGAAAAAAATGGTAAAAGTCCGTCATCTCCGCTAAAAAAGGGAACATTCGCACATTCATTGCGAAAATCCTGATATTCATTTATACTCCCGCTTGCTTCCTTAACAGCCCAAAAATTATCGTGATTTTCTATCGCCCTTAATACATCAATATATAGTTTTGTTCCGGTTCTTGAGGGTATGTTATAGATCATGCACGGCTTTTGAGCTTTACTCAACAAAGCATCAAACCATTCGATTTGTCCTTTAATTCCGGGTTTTGAATAAAGCGGTGTTACAAGTAAAAATGCATCAACATCCAGCTCATTACATTTTTCGATCCAGCTTTTTTGTATTTCAAGATTAAATCCGCCTACGCCAGCCATTACAGGAACCGACGGTTTGATTTTAGTTACATGATTTACAACTGCAAGCTTATCTTTCCCGTCGAGCGCCAGACCTTCACCCGTACTTCCAATCAATAAAATTCCATTACCAGCTTTTTCCTGTTCATTTACAAGCTTTTCAAGATCTTCAAAATCGACCGAACCATCTTTCTTCATCGGTGTGATAAGGGCTGTCCATAAAGTTGTATTGTACATATTTAATTTTTACCGCTTTTAAAAATTGATTTTAAATTCAACATTTATCTAAAATCCTAAAGTCATCGGAAGACTTGTTCAATTATAACCACTTAGTTGTATTTTTATCTGTGAGTCCCGAATCTTTTCGGAATTACTTTGTTTGAAAATCAACTTTACGTGTACACTTGCGGATTTCAGGAATTATCTATCGGTAATGTAATGGTAGTAAATTTGTTAAACCCAAAAAAGTGATCATTTTTCTGATCTGCGTTATCCGCGTTCCATAAATAAATGCCAACGATTTTAATTTTGGATTAAAGAGAAACTACTTTTTCAGCCATGTCAAATATCTCTGAAAATGAGTAGAGTCCAGGTTTAAGATTATTATCAGAAAGAAGAAACCGTGCACTCCAGATTGCACCTTCTGCAAACAACGCCCTGTCAAGTGCTACATGCCGAAGTGTAATCCGTTCAAATTTTGTGCGAATTTCAAGTGAATGGATTCCTTTGATGTCCCCTCTTCGCTCTGATGAAATTTCTGCATCTTTTCCAAGCCATTCACTCCAGCTGATTGCCGTACCGCTTGGAGCATCTTTTTTATGTGTATGATGAATTTCATGAATGTGGAATTGAGGATTATCAAGTATTTCAGCATCTTTTGAAAGCAGTAAAATTGCTTTTCTGATCAGGTTCATACCCATACTAAAATTTGATCCGATGATCCATTGTGTATTTTTTTCCCGGATCAATTCATTCAGATTTTCGGGCCATTTAAAACCGGTGGTTCCCCAAACGGCGGGAATTCCACTCTCAAGGACAGGCTTTAATACGGAAGCTGCAGCATCACCCGGTACAAAAACAACAGCGGCATCACACTGCTTAAGTTTAACGGGGGTCACCTGATTATTACGATTAAAAGCTACTGCTTCATCTTTCAGTAATTCAATTACTTTTCCACCTGTTTTACCGGTTCCGATTACTGCAATTCTCATGTTCCGCTAAATTTTTCAGGTACAGTTAAAATAAAACGTTGATGCAAAATAGAAACAACCTCTTTTGCCTTATTCTCTTCAACCAGAAAGCAGAGATTGTGCTGGCTGGCTCCGTGGCATATAAGCCGTATATTAATATCTTCGAGCGCACTGAAAACAGGCCCGCTCAGACCTGAAGTAGTATGAAGATTGTTACCAACAAGTGCAATTAATGAAAGTTCACGTTCAACAGTAACATCCGAAAACTCTTTCAGTTTGGCTATAATGCTTTCACTTAAATAATTTCTACCCGGTGCCATTATATCGGTATCAAGAGTAAGTGAAACATTGACTTCACTTGTCGTTACAAGATCCACACTTATTTTGTATTCAGCTAAAATTTGAAAAAGCCGTGCAAGAAAACCATGCCTGTGAAGCATATCAAGACTGTGAACGGTTAAAAGTGTTTGATTGCGCCTTACACTGATCGCTCTTATTACCGGTTTTTCCCGTGTATTTTTTACAATCCACGTACCGGGTTCATCCGGGTGTATACTTGAGCCAACATATACTTTAATATTTTTTCTTATAGCAGGTTTTAATGTTGCCGGATGGAGAACTTTTGCCCCGAAAACCGAGAGTTCAGCTGCTTCATTAAAACTGATTTCAGTAATAGGCTTGGCTTCAGGTACAAGCCTGGGGTCGGTGGTAAAAACAGCCGAAACATCCGTCCATATTTCGAGAACGTCTGCATGAATTCCTTCTGCAATCAGTGCTGCAGAGTAATCACTGCCTCCCCTGCCAAGAGTTGTTGTGAATCCTTCCGGATCGGAACCGATAAAACCCTGAGTTACGATACGATGATCTTTTAGTTTGTGCGAGATTTTATCTTCACAAGCCTGCTTGATAGCTTCAATATCCGGTTCTGCGCTTCCATAGTTGTCATCCGTTTTAATAATTTTCCGGGCATCAAACCAGGCGGCTGACATCCCGGCTTCATTGAGCACACCTGTAAATATTGTGGATGAAAGCCTTTCCCCGATCGATAAAAGTTGATCTTTTTGTTTTAAGGAAAACTCTCCCTTAAAAGAGGCCATATTTTCAAGTTCGCTTAATAACTTATCAACTTCCGGCTGAATATCAGCGGTTTTTTTCAGTTTTTTTAGGATTGAATCATGCTTATCCCGGATCTGATCCAGATAAATTATTCTATCATCCGGATTCTCTGTATTAGACAGACCCGTTAATAAATTTGTTGTGCCGGCAGTGGCACTTACTACAATTACTTTCTTATCGGGATCCTTTTTTATAATGGAAGCACAGCGTGTCATGGCAGTATAATCAGCCATACTTGTACCACCAAACTTGGCTACTTTTATAAGATCAGGCATTTAATATTTTCAAGGGTTTTCAAAGCGATAAATATAACAAATTCGGAAGGTGAATCAGAATAAGAGTTGCATTTGATCTGCGCAATCTATAAATACAATCCAAAATCTGCGAAAATTTAAACTAACAAATGTCATTCAATGAATCTAACATCTCCATTGATTGTGAACGATGCTGTTGTGCTTGGTTTACTGCTGATAACTCTTGCCGCTATATTTGTTACATCCGGCAGTAAACGTCCATTTTGGGTAAAATTTTATACTTTTATACCGTCATTGCTCCTGTGCTATTTTATTCCGTCGATATACAACTCGCTTGGTATAATTTCTGGTGATGTTTCCAATCTTTATTTTGTGGCCTCCCGTTATCTTCTGCCAGCAAGTCTCGTACTTTTGACGCTCAGTATTGATTTGAAAGGCATCATGAATCTCGGCCCAAAAGCTGTTATTATGTTTCTTGCTGCCACAACAGGTATTGTAATTGGTGGCCCGCTGGCTATACTGATTATCTCGTTTATTTCTCCCGAGGTTGTGGGTGGTGCCGGGCCCGATGCTATCTGGCGCGGACTTTCAACGGTTGCAGGCAGCTGGATTGGCGGAGGAGCCAATCAAACTGCCATGTTTGAGATTTTTCAGCCAAGTGCTGATCTGTTTTCTGCTATGGTTACAGTTGATATACTTGTTGCCAATCTATGGCTTGCGTTCCTGCTTTACGGAGCCGGAATGTCTGATAAAATTGATAAATGGTTTAAAGCAGACTCCTCAGCCATCACAGAGCTCAGGATTAAAATTGAGAATTACCGGGCAAGCATTGCCAAAATTCCAACATTGACAGATATAACAAAAATAGTTGCTATTGCTTTTGTAGTGACCGGCATCGGCCACCTCGGTGCCGACCTTATTGCACCATGGGTGGATTCCAATGCACCTGCACTAAGAGATCTGAGCCTTAACTCCAAATTTTTCTGGATAATCGTTATTGCAACTACAGGTGGTTTGATTCTCTCTTTCACGAAATATAGTAAACTTGAAGGAGCCGGTGCATCCAAATTCGGGAGTCTGTTTCTCTATATACTTGTCATGACCATTGGAATGCAGATGAATGTGCTGGCAATATTTGAAAGCCCCGGATTTTTTGTCATTGGAATTATATGGATTCTGATTCATGTAACGATTCTGCTCACAGTCGGCTACTTTATTAAAGCACCGTTCTTTTTTACTGCTGTCGGCTCTCAGGCAAATATAGGCGGTGCTGCATCCGCTCCAATCGTTGCATCTGCATTTCATCCGGCATTAGCTCCTGTTGGTGTGCTGCTGGCCGTATTTGGATATGCCCTTGGCACTTATGCCGCAATGGTTTGTACATACCTGATGCAATTTGCAAGCGGTATGTAAATGAAGTATAAATTCGGTTTATGCTTCAGATGTGTTGTTAAATCCGTAAAACTTTTTGTATTTTGTGAATCTGTAAATTAGCGACAAAACAGTTTCGCTTTAAAAAATTATAAGATTAATCAAAGTAACCGGGTGATTTTTAATGCCAAGTGGAAAAAAAAGAAAAAGAGCAAAAATTGCTAAACATAAACGAAAAAAACGTTTGAGAAAGAACAGGCATAAGAAGAAAAAGTAAATCAGTTTTTTAGCAAAAAAAGGATATGTGAGGACATATCCTTTTCAGTTTATGCTGCCTGTACTACAATGGTGCTATCTGCTATTCGAATTATCCTGTTTGCTATGTAGAGAAGATGCATTAATTTTCTATCCACAAATTCGTGAACTTCATTCAGACTTTTTATTCCTGAGAGTGGATACTGGAAGTAGGATATCAAATTAATAGCTGTGAGATAACGACCGTTTTCATCACCATCAACTTCGATATGCCATCTTGTAATAATTTCATCCCTGGTTAATATCTCGTTTACTTTTTTACTAAGTTCATCCATCCACTGGCTGGCAGCTTCAATTCTGTAATTGGCATCACCATTGGAATTCGAAGGTTGTGATTTGTAAATGTTAAAATACCAGGTAACCTCAATGTCAATAACCGGGTCAATATTTATATTTTCATTCTGATTTGATTTCAATAGCGGATGGCCGTCCGTTCCTGATAATTGCTCGGCAAGTTCCGCCTCCCGGAATTTATCCCAATCCATGTTAATGGAGAGTGAATCAAGATATTGTGAGCTACCGTCAAGATCGATCATGATTTCAAGGCCGGTTGCATTAATTTTTGTCTCTTCCCACGTTTTAAATTTACTTACATTAATTTTTTTCTTGTTAAGAGAGCTGTTAATTTTATTAGTCACGGACTGAAAAATCGGGTATTGCATAGATTTTCAATTTTATCTCTAATTTAAATTTCTTCTCATTCCGAATAGGTCTATATGAACAATTACTACACGTTAATATATATAACTGAACATCTAAAAAACAAGTTATCAGGATCCAGATTCACTTATAGTTACTCGCCACACCGTAATGTATGGGAAGGATATTTCGAGAACAGACAAGATACAATTCGTCTGATTTTCAGTGCTCACTCTGAAGAAACGGCACTTTTTACCAACAAATATAAAAGTCCAAAGAAAAGCAACGTTGTTACTTTTTTTGATTCATTATATGATTTTAATGTTACAAAGATCCAAATGCCTGAAAGTGATCGTTACATTGAAATTTCTTTTGATTGTGGTAAACAATTACTTTTTCAACTCTTTGGCAATCATCCCAATATATTTTTAATTGAAAACCAGATTATAAAAAGTGCGTTTAAGAACCCGGAAAAAGTCTCAGGAAATAAAGCTCCTGGGCCGCGTCCGCCAAAAAAGCCAAAAGCTCTTCAAAATTACCGGAGTGTGAAGCAGGCAGTCATCGAGACCGACCCGGCATTTCCGCGCCATTTGATCATTCCTGTAGAAAGGCATTACGAATTAAATCCTGATGATGCCGGGCTTATAAAATCAGTGGTTGCCAGGTTGACGGATGCCATGAGGCATTCAGCTGAATTCAGGGTTTTAGAAGATGGAAATCTCTGCCTGATTCCGGAAAAATATTTACCGCTACCCAATAAAAAAGTATTTAAACATGTCAATGAAGCCGTTCAATTTGTTTACTACAAAACTTCACATGAGAGGCGGTTATCTGCTAAGTTGCAAACAATCGAGCCGCTTATCGACAAAAAAATCAATCAGCACCAAAGAACTTTGCGGAAACTTGAAAATTCTGAAAAAGCACTTGAACGTGCAAAAGAATATGAAAATACCGGACATATTCTTATGGCGAATGCGCATCTTGAAAAAGACAAATATAAAGAGTCGATTACACTGACTGATTTTTACAGTAATAACCAAAAAAAAGATATTTCACTTGATCCGGATTTATCTATTGCAGAGAATGCCCAGCGTTATTATTCAAAAGCAGTAAAAGCAAAAAAAAGTGTTGAAGAGTCAAAGAAGCGTGAACAGCAAATTAAACATGAACTTGCGCTATTAAATAAGCTAAAAAAATCGATTACTTCTATTGATACATTATATGACGTGGAAGATTGGGAAAAAAAATATGAAGATCAGCTTTCCGGACTTGGATTAAGATCTCAAAAGCAAAATAAAGAACATCTCCCCTTTCGCAAGGTTATGATTGATAACTACGAAGTATGGATTGGAAAAAATTCCCGAAGCAATGATAAACTGACTTCGATGGCTCATAAAGAAGACATCTGGCTTCATGCACGAGGCACAAGCGGGTCTCATCTCGTGATAAGAATGGAAAACAACAAGAAAATGCCTCAGAAATCAACTATTTTAAAAGCGGCATCTCTTGCAGCATGGCACTCAAAAGCAAGGGGCGCAGGACTTGTACCGGTCATTTATACCAAAAAAAAATATGTTACGAAACCCAAAGGAGCTCCGGCAGGGACAGTAACTGTTCAAAAAGAAAGTGTTGAAATGGTTCAGCCCCAAAAAATCTTATGATTTCAAATTTTAAACTAAATAAACCGGTATTTATTTGTGGAATGATGGGTTCAGGCAAAACGGCTGCCGGAACCATTCTGGCCCGGAAGTTAGATTGCCCTTTCCGGGATATTGATGCTATTATTGAAAAAAATGAACTATGCTCAATTAGTCAGATCTTTCAAAAATATGGTGAGGAATATTTCAGGAAAATTGAGAGGGAAACTATTTATGAAAACCCGGATTTAAAGCAGCCGGCCATTGTTTCACTTGGCGGTGGTTCCCTTCAGAACCAAAAAATTACGGATTATCTGAAAAATAATGGTTGGCTTATTTTTTTGGATGCTCCTCAATCCGTACTTTTCGGGAGGTTGAAATCAGCTGAAAACAGGCCTATGCTTAGGAAAAGTGATACCGATCTTGAAAAGAGAGTGATTACACTTTTAAAGAAACGCCGGCAATATTATGAGCAGGCTCACTTAATTATAAAAACCGGCCGTAACTCACCCTGTGAAATAGCGGATGAAATCATAAAAAATCTGATGGTTTATGAATAGAGAAATTACAGTAAAAACCGAGTCTGGATTTTATCCAGTAAGGATCGGTAGTGGCTTGATGGAGAGCTTTTTTAAGAATGATTTACTATCCATCAATTTCGACCGTATTTTTTTTGTCATTGATGAAAATGTTTATAAACTGCATCAGGACCAGATTGAATTTATTCTGAAAAAACTTGACAAACCTTTCTTTATCTATATACTACCCGAAGGTGAGAAAAGTAAATCATTTGCAGAATGGAAAAAAATCCTTGACTTCCTGCTGAAAAATGAAGTAAAAAGAAATTCATTGCTGATTGCAATCGGGGGCGGTGTTACGGGTGATGTGGCAGGGTTTGCAGCTGCTTCCATACTAAGAGGAATTTCACTTATTCATATTCCCACTACCCTCCTTGCCATGGTTGACAGTGCAATTGGGGGTAAAACAGGTATAAATCACAAAACAGGGAAAAATCTGATCGGCGCTTTTTATCAGCCAAAAGCAGTTATTGAGGATATAAATTTTTTATCCACATTGCCTTCAACAGAATGGATTAACGGGTTAAGTGAAATTCTTAAATACGCCGCTATACGAAATGACGAAATTTTCAGCGATGTTGAGTTTTTTCTTCATCCTGGGAAATCATTTATTAAGCATCCGGGGCTTGCAAGCCTGATAGAAAAATGTGTCCGGGTAAAAGCCGATATTGTTGCTAAAGATGAGCTCGAAAATGGAATCCGTGCATTTTTGAATTTTGGCCACACTTTCGCTCATGCATTGGAAAAAGAAGCAGGTTATAAAATAATTTCGCATGGTGAGGCCGTGTTTGCAGGGATGCTTGCAGCTTTGTACTTTTCGAATAAAACAGGGGCAGATCTTGATCTTATACGTTTAGAAAGATTTGCACCGTTATATGATCTGGATAAGTCAATAAATTCATTTACAGCCAGCCGGTTAATTCAAAATATGAGCGCAGATAAAAAACGGATTGATAGCGATATCCGTTTGGTATTACTTCGAAAATGGCAAAACCCCTATCTGTTTGAAACTGATAATAAGCTACTGCTTTCCGAAGCATGGAATTATTCGTTTCATGTATTAAATTCAGCCGGTAATTCTTATTAAATAATGCTTTTTTTACGATGGTTACATAAAATCTGGAGTTTCTTACTCTATACAACAGCTATAGTGTTGACTACTTTGTTGGTTGTGCTGGTGCTGCTGATGGGAGTACTGCAGCTCCCCGCTTCCAAAGATTATATATTAAAGGAAATAACAGAATTATATAATAACAATTTCGAAGGTACCCTCAAGGTTAACTCGATTACAGGCCTTCTCCCTTTTCATGTTACTTTAAATGAACCTGGTTTTTATTTACCAGAAGACAGTACAGAGGCCGTTTTATCTCTTGAACAAATATCGATCAAAATAAACGCCTGGGATTTGCTTCGAAGGCAGCTTACCATATCCGGATTTGATATGAATAAGCCAAATCTTGAATTGAAAAGAAATCCGGACACAGATTTATATACTATCTCCGAAGTGTTTGCATCAAAAGAAGGCAAAAAATCGGGAACAGAATCAGAATCTCCAGCCTGGCTAAAAAGCTATTCTATTTTTGCGCCATTGATCACAATCATTGATGGTTCTGTTTATATCCAGAGCCTGCCCGCTGTACTGGATGACCTTGAATTAAATCCTCCTTTCACCGTTGATAATATAACCGCATCCGTTTTCCTGGAGGTAAATCAAGAACAACGGTTTCTTGAACTGAATCACTTTTCAGCGTCCATAGATGATACA
>JBHJOO010000175.1:0-3298 GCA_050329675.1 Balneolaceae bacterium | reverse complement strand
TGAAAAGGATATTGCTGATCTTGAATTCGGATTGGAGCAGGGGGTCGATTTTGTAGCCATGTCGTTTGTTCGAAGCGCCCGTGATGTACAGGAAGTTATTTCAAGAATCAGGGCGGCCGGAAGTAATGCATCGGTTATTGCCAAAATTGAGAAGCCGGAAGCTGTGGATGTGATTGATGATATCATCGAGGAAGCCGATGGAATTATGGTTGCAAGAGGCGATCTCGGTATTGAAATTGTCAGTGAGCGTGTTCCGCTGATACAGAAAAATATAATTGACAGATGCCGCCTTGCCGGAAAGCCTGTTATAACAGCTACTCAAATGCTGGATTCCATGATTCATAACCCACGGGCTACACGTGCTGAGAGTTCGGATGTAGCGAATGCGGTACTGGATGGCACGGATGCTGTGATGCTATCCGGTGAAACAGCAGCCGGCAAGTATCCGATTGAAGCCGTTAAAGCCATGGACAAAATTATAAGGTCTGTTGAAAAAACAGCAGGATCCATGTATTATAATCTGAAGTACAGAAAACCGGATTGGAAAGAAAAACAGGTTATCGAATCCCTTGCCTATTCTTGTGTAACGATAGCCGAACACGTAGATGCAAAAATCATCAGCACGATTACTCATTCGGGAAATACGGCGCGCAGAATTGCCAAATTCAGGCCAAAAGTTCCGATCATTGCATTTACTGAGAACCAGATTGTACGGCGCCAGTTAAACCTTGTTTGGGGTGTGAACAGTGTTAAAATCAATGAGATCTTTGATACGGATAAAAGTGTAAAACGGATGGAAGATTATCTGAAAAAACATGGATTTGTAAACTGCGGGGACAGAGTGATAATTGCTACCGGAATGCCAATTGCCAAAAAAGGCCGTACAAATATGGTGAAAGTAAGTACAATTGAATGATACGTTATCGTTTACATTAACGTTTATTTAAGGTGAAAAAAATAATCTACATATCTTTTTTTCTGATATTGGCAGGGGGATGCCATACGTCACTGAATCAGAACTGGAAAGATTTCAAAGCCTATTACAATACCCACTATAATACCAAAAAATTTTTTGATGAAGGGCTTGAAAAAAATCAGAATCAGGTTCCGGAAATAAATCCAAAATATCCTATCCGTGTACATGTTTCTCCTGGCAGGGCAGGGGCAGCAGAATTTGAGAAAGCAATCGAAGGTGGTGCCACTATTTTAAGAGAGCATGATGAATCAAGTTTCGTTGAACCTGCACTGGCCATTATTGGCATGAGTTATTACTACCGGTCTGAATTATTTTCAGCTCTCGAAAAATTTCAGGAACTGAATTCCATTTCTGAAGGGAAGTATCGTCAGGAGGCTATACTGTGGGAAGGTCTTGTACTGCTCGAAATGCAATCCTTCAATGAGGGTATTTCTTTTATAGAAAGTGAGCTCTTGACCGTATCAGATTGGGATCGTGAATTATTAGCTGAAACCAAAACCGTGCTTGCACAGCACTATGTGGAGAGGGAAGAATGGGGCGAAGCTGCAAAGAACCTCGGTGAAGCACTTGACGATTTATCGGATTCAAGATTAAAAGCAAGAGCTTTTTTTCTATACGGCCAGATACTTGAAAAACTTGATATGCTGGATGAAGCATTACTGGCTTATAATGAAGTTCCAAAATATCACCCTCCATATACACTGATTTTTAACGCTCAAAAAAAACAGGCTGAATTATTCAGAAAAATGGGTGAATTTGACAGAGCACTCAATATGTTTGCGGCAATGGCAAGAGATGATAAAAACATTGATGAAAGGCCTGATCTGAATTATGAAGTTGCACGCACTCATCAGCTGCGGGGCAATTATGAAGAAGCCGCGGCGCAATATAACAGGATTCTGAGAAATGAATTAAGGCCTGCCAACCCGGTTACAAAAGCAAAGGTTTATTATGGGCTGGGTGAAATCTATCGCTT
The DNA here is from genome assembly GCA_050329675.1 of Balneolaceae bacterium. Taxonomy (GTDB): domain Bacteria; phylum Bacteroidota; class Rhodothermia; order Balneolales; family Balneolaceae; genus CAYVBJ01. Next base: position 1,346 of record JBHJOO010000175.1, on the reverse strand, counting down.
TCATGAGCAGAATTTTCGTATAGCGGCTGCATATTATGATTCGGCTGCATCACAAAGGGCCGTGCCCGACAGGTTGCCTGAATGGTTTGATGCGCCCGAACTGGCTAAATCATTTGGAGAATATGCTAAAACCAAAAATGAGATAGCAAGAATTGACAGCCTGCTTGAATTGGGTACGATGGAACCGGCTCAGCTTGATTCGGTATTGACTATCCTGCAAAGGAAACAGGAACAGGAAAGACAAGAAGAGTTGAAAAGAATTCGCGATCAGAGGGATGTTATGGTCGCCGTTGATACGGAAAATATAGAATCAACTACCGACACCGATGCAATTCGTAATAACGGATTCTTGAATATCAGAAATCAGAGAGTTAAGACCGATGCAAGCATCCAGTTCAGGGCTGTATGGGGAGACAGGCCGCTGGTTGATAACTGGCGGAGGGAAGAGGCTGTAACAGGCAGCAGAATAACTCAAATTGCGGATTCTGATGCCGAACAAATAGTAGAAGAAGATGGCTTGCAGGGGCTTATGGCACGATATACACTGGATGTTAGTGAAATTCCTTTAGAAGCAGAACAACAGGACAGTATGAGATCTGTGCTGAATGAAAAGTATTACAGGCTTGCGAATGTTTTCTTTCTCTCACTGAACTTACCGGATAGTGCTGTTGTGTATTTTAAGAAAACCGCTGAAAATGATTACAATCCTGATGTTATACCGGGGTCGTTGTACACGTTAGGTGAAATTGAATTTGCTGAGGGCAGAGAGCAAAAGGCAATGGAATACGCATTGAAATTAATCGAAAGGTATCCTCAAACCGAATTTGCAAATCGGCTCCGTAACAGGCTTGGTGATCTTAATCCGGATTCAGAATACGAAAGTGAATTGCCAAAACAACTGGCAGGTTTGGAACTGGATTTAGAAAATCATGGAGCACGTGGTACCTATCTACGCTTGTATGCAATGAATGACGCTGCCGAAGAGCAGGTCCCGTTATTGTTATATGATGCCGCTGTAGCATATATGCAAGAAGCAAGAGAAAGGGAAACTGACCCGGGAAGCATCAGCCGGTGGCATACTGAAATGAGTAACTGGGAAGCTAAAAAAAACGAATTAAAATCGTTAAAAGATTCTGCAAGAGTGGTTCTTTCTGATAATGACATCAGTGACAGTGAAAGAGAGTACTGGCAAAATATTGCGGATTCAACACTTTCGGAACCCGATTTCTCACAGATTTATCCTTTTAATGGCGGATACTGGGACAGTACACGGGTGGTTTTAAATCATATTGATTCTTACTATACAACGAGCCGGGTTATGCCGAAAGTTAAACGGCTGCAAGAAA
>JBHJOO010000350.1:0-8815 GCA_050329675.1 Balneolaceae bacterium | reverse complement strand
AATTTACAGTGATGTGCAACTGCCATCATTCGATCAAGCCAGAAGTGAAGTTAAAAAATACATAGACTCCATCGCAGATTATACAAAAAATCGATATCCCGAATTGCCGGATGAACAGAAAAAGAAAATACTTCACTCATGGAAACGATATATGGAAGCATTCGGATACGGAAAAGAAGAAGTTTTTTTTAATCTCGGAAAGTAACATGCAGCACGATGAAAGTGAATAATGTTGTATCAAATAAAAGGAATAAAAAAGACCGCGTTCGAATTAGCCTTGCAAAATGGGTATTTACGCCGCTGGCAGGTGTAACACTTGGCAGCTGGGTTAAGGTTTTAAAACGGCATGGCAGAACAATCCCCCCCCGTTATTGGCCAAGGAATATTTTTACCATTTTTATGGGCATAGTAAACTCATTGATGGCCTTACGGGAACCTGATACGTGGAAGGATGAAAAATACAAACCGCATTCACCCATCTTTATTATTGGCCATCACAGAAGCGGCACAACCCATTTATGGCAACTGCTTTCAGTTGATAAAAATTTTATCTATCCGACGGTTACCGAAACTATCTTTCCGCACACCATGCTTTCGATGGAGAAGCTTACAAACAAATTGGCAGAGCTGTTCAGCCCCGGCAAGCGTCCGCAGGACAATGTAAGGAGTTCCACGGGGTCGCCGATGGGAGAGGAGTGGGCTCTGTGCACCAGTACTTTTCTGTCGACCCATATGGCCCGTCATTTTCCGAAAAACAGGGAGTTTTACAAGAAGTATCTGACAATGAAAAATGTGGATGAAAACGAAAGGGAAAAATGGAAACAGGCTCTCGACAGATTTGCAAGAAAACTTCTGCTTCGATACGGAAATGATAAAACCCTGTTATTCAAGGCTCCGCCCAATACAGCTAAAATCAAATTAATTCTTGAATTGTATCCCGACGCCAGATTCATTCATATATATAGAAATCCTTACAGGGTATTTCAGTCGGCCCTGCATATGGAAATGAATTCGCGGCCGATGTGTACGTATCAGGATATGAACTTTGCTGAATTGAAGAATTATATCATCTGGAGATACAAGGCCATGTATAATTCATTTCTTGAGGATGCAGAAGATATTCCGGATGAGCAGCTTACACAGCTTTCATTTGAGGAACTTGAAAAAGACCGGTTCGCTGCGATCCGGAAAATTTATATTGACCTCGGTTTGCCTGATTTTCCAAAGATGGAACCGGAACTTGAAAAGTTTGTGGAATCCATTGCCGGGTACCAAAAAAATGAATATTTACAGGATGAAGGAGACAGGGAGCTTGTGGCGAAAGAATGGGGAAAATTCATCCGGTTTTTTGGGTATGAACAATCCGGACAGTTGCTTTGAAAGCACTTTCAGGAGGCCGAAACGGGTTTTCTGGTAAGGAAAAGGCTCTGTTTGTGCTCCATTCATTCCGACATAAATCTGGACTGGATTCGATAATGAAACCGGGTTTTCAGCCAGGCCAAGTCATCCGGTGAAGGGAAACGGCAAGAAAATGGGAGTGCCGTAGGTACGATAGGTATCGGTCAGCAGGATCCTTGCCCGCCTTCCTATCGTCCGTACCTACGGTACTTTCGGATCTTGCTCATAACCCGGAATGAATTCCGGGGCTACAACATCGGTCATCCGTCAGCTGACGGATTATCGTAACTTAAATTCCGCAATAAAAATAAAATAGAACTACTAAGTTTATAAACGATGATCTGTTTGTGCTGCTGATAAACGATTCATAACAACCTGATGAATGAAAAATTCTGACAGATAATTTAGTCATCATTTACTTAAAAATTTTATGCATGTAGCAACTACATCGTTATTTTGCGGAACTTGAGTTAGAGTTTTACAGGTTCTTCCGTTAAAACGGACTTGATTTTTTCAAGAATTCCATCCGGGCCGATGCCGACTTCATCATAAAGTTCTCTTTGGGTGCCATGTTCGACTATTCTGTCCGGAACTCCCATAATAGATACCGGTATGTGATAAGGTTTATCAGCAAGATATTCGGCTACAGCACTCCCAAATCCTCCAAGGCGTGTGCCATCTTCAATCGTGATAATGTGCCTATACGTTCTGGCAATAGTATCAATAAGTTCTGTATCCAGAGGCTTCGCAAAACGCATATTGTAATGGCCTATATAGATATTTTCATCACTCAATTTGTCGGCTACTTCAATAACAAAGTTACCGAGCGGGCCAAAACTCAGAACGGCTATATCATCGCCTTTTCGCAGGCATTCACCCTTGCCGGGTTCAATAGTTGTGAATTCTTTCCGAACTATCATTCCGGTTGAACGTCCTCTCGGATACCGGATAGCCCATGCAGCATCTTCGTATCTGGATGCCGAATACATCATGTCTCGAAGCTCCTGCTCATTCAGGGGAGAAGAGATAATCATATTGGGTGCTGCCCTGAGGTAACTGATATCATAGAGTCCGTGGTGAGTGGGGCCGTCAGCGCCAACCAGCCCGGCTCTGTCAATACAAAATACAACCGGAAGTTTTTGAATCGCCACATCATGAATTACCTGGTCGTACGCACGCTGCAGGAAACTGGAATAGATTGCAGCGAAGGGTTTTTTCCCTTCTGCTGCCAGTCCGGCTGCGAAACAGATGGAATGCTGCTCGGCAATTCCCACATCAAACGATCGTTCAGGAAAGGCTTTCATCATAGGCCACAGGCTCGAACCACTCGGCATATCCGGAGTAATTCCAACAATTCTTTCGTCCTTTTCAGCCAGCTCCACAATGGCCTGTCCAAATACATCCTGGTATTTGGGGGGTTGTGGATTTTTCGGAGGCTCGGCCAGTGATTTGCCGGTTATTTTGTCAAACGGGCTGCTCTGTGCGTGCCATTTGGTTTGTTCGCGTTCGGCAGGAGCAAAGCCCTTGCCCTTCACCGTAACAATATGCAGTAATTTAGGCCCTTTCACATCTTTCAAATCTGAAAGCTGCCTTCTCAGGCTTTTTACATCATGCCCGTCTGTAGGCCCGTAATATTTAAAACCCAAAGCCTGGAAAAGAGCACCAGGAGTGATAGCAGCCGTTATTGCTTTTTCGAGGCTTGAAGCGGTTTTCCTCATTTTTTCACCGGCTGATTTAAAATGCCCTAACAGATCATAGATCTCATCCCTGATTTTATTGAACGTTTTACTGGTTGTGATGTCGGTCAGATACTCTTTCAGTGCCCCAACATTCGGGTCTATCGACATGCAATTGTCGTTCAGAATAACAAGGATATCTTTGTTTAACGCTCCTGCATTATTCATAGCTTCGAAAGCCAGCCCGGCAGTCATGGCTCCATCGCCGATTACAGCAACGACTTTTTTATCTTCTCCGCTAAGATCACGGGATACCGCCATCCCAAGTGCTGCCGATATGGATGTACTTGAATGGCCAACCCCGAATGTGTCATATTCACTTTCCGAGCGTTTTGGAAATCCGGAAAGCCCGTTATATTTACGGTTCGTATGGAACTGGTTCCGGCGGCCGGTGAGTATTTTATGGCCATAGGCCTGATGCCCGACATCCCATACAATCAGGTCTTCAGGTGTATTATAAACATAGTGAAGAGCAACAGTCAGCTCAACTACACCGAGGCTCGCGCCAAAATGTCCGCCATAATTTGAAACAACATCAATAATAAAATTTCTCAATTCATCACACACATCTGTAAGGTCTTCCGGCTTTAAATTTCGAAGGTCTGCGGGGGAATTAATTTTGGATAAAAGTGTACCTGGTTTAATCTCTGCAATTGATTTCATAATTTTCAGAGTGTTTAATTATTAATGGATAAAAATTAACTTTCACGATAAATCAATGATTTTGAAAAAACGATAAGATGGTTTTTTCGCTCGCTGCTGCAACTTACTTTGTCAAGATATTGAAAACCGGAGGTGAAGTACTCATTCATTTTTGATTCGGCCAGTTCTTTTATACCTATTTGATTATATATTTCCGTTATTTGTTCCACCTTTTCTTCATCATGCCCGTGTTTTTGAAGCCAGTACTCAAGAACTTCTTTTTGAGATGAATTCGCCAAATTCAGTGCCTGAATCAATAGATACGTTTTCTTATTAGCTATGATGTCGCCGCCAACTCTTTTCCCGAATTTTTTAGCTTCTCCGTATACATCAAGTAAATCATCCTTCAGCTGAAAACCGGTGCCCAGTAACAACCCAAAGCACTTAAGATTATTGGCGTCTTCATCATTTGCTCCGCCCACCAGGGCACCCAGCTGCAATGAAAAACCCAATAATGAAGCAGTTTTTGATTGTATCATTCGTATATATTCCTGTTCAGAAACAGTTGATCTGTTTTCAAAGTTCATATCGTGCTGTTGTCCTTCACAAACCTCAACGGCACATTGATTAAAGAGAGCTATTATTTTTTGAACCAGCTCCTTATCAACCTGAATGAGATAATCGTAAGCTTTAAACAGCATGGTATCTCCGGATAATATCGCAACATTTTTATTCCATTTTTCATGTACTGTTTTATTACCGCGACGGATTGGGGCATTATCCATAATATCATCATGCACAAGAGTGAAATTGTGAAAGATTTCAACTCCAATACCCGGTTTTAAAGCTCTTTGATAGTCATCGGTAAAGAGGTAGCATCCCAAAAGAGTTAATAGCGGCCGGAGCCGTTTTCCTCCGTTTTTTAAAAAATACCGGATGGGTTCATAAAGTTCTGACGGTTCTCTTTCAAAACCAAGATGGTTTAATTCATAATCGATGATTTTTATCTGTTCTTTTATATCCATTTTATCAGAAAGTACAAGCATGTATCAATAATCCGTTTTTTCAAGCGATCTTTTATTCTTCTGAAATATTTCATCTTCAAATTGAGATAAATTCTGTAACAGCACAGGAAACAAGCACTTCGCCGCCTCTGACAGAGACTTTTTTGCCCTGCCAAACCCTTTAGCAAGTCTGAATATGGGCAGCCATTCATCAGGCCTTACAATGGCTGAACGCAAAAATGGAAATATATTAATATCACTTTTACTATTCATGTTTTTTGTAACGGACGTAGGAATCACCATTGCAGAGGAGTCGGATATGGATCGTATGACTACAAATGGGATATTTTTTTTACTGCAAAGTTCTGCCAACACCCCGCTTTCCATATCTGCTGCAACAGAGTTTCTTTTCATTCCGAGAGAAATCTTTTGAGCACTTTCCGTTAAAAGGAAATCTGCTGTGCATAAATTGCCATCAGAATAGTTCAGGTGATCAGGTATCAATTTCACAATTTGCCTTCTTACTGCTTCATCGGTTGTTATCGTATCGTTTTTTGAAGTGATAATCCGTTTTGGAATAACCAGCGTACCGGTTTTCAGATCCTGGTGGAGTGAAGCAGCAGTACCCCAGCTTATAATCAGGTTTACGCCGGATTTAATAAGTTTTTGTCCGGCTTTCCGGGCTGCTTTTTTACCAACCCCTGACAAGCAGACATAGTATCCATCAGAGAGCTCCCTGACCTCACCTTTTCTCAGAGGAGAATCAGTCAGCGTATGTAACTCCCGGGATAAGGCGGTAACTATGCCTGTTTTTAAATTCAAATCAAACTAAGGTTGTTGATTGATTTCATTGCGATATCTGGAAAGAGCCCAAAGAGGAAAATACTTATCATATCCGTGATATTTTAAATAGAATACCCGGGGAAATCCGGGTGCTGTAAATTCCGGCCCATACCAAAGCCCGTCATCATATTGATTATTCAGCAGATATTCTATACCATTTTTAACTTCCTCCGATTTTGACTCACCGGCTGCTATTAAACCAAGCAATGCCCAGGCAGTTTGGAAAGCATTACTGCTGTTTGCCTGTCCCCGTGTATCAGGTTCATGGTACGACCAGTTGTCTTCGCCCCAGCCGCCATCTTCCCGCTGAACACTTTTAAGCCATGACGCAGCTTTGCGCATTCTCGGGTCGTCCGGCGGTATGCCGGCGGCTTCAAATGCAATTAATACCGACCAGGTTCCATAAATATAATTGGTTCCCCACCGGCCAAACCACGATCCGTCACTTTCCTGTTCAGCTGAGAGATAGCGGATGGCATCCTCCATGGGTTTTTTAAACTCGGGATAATCATCCTTCAGCAAACCGAATAACATGACACAACGGGCTGTGACATCACTTGTGGGAGGATCGAGCAGTGCACCATGATCGGCAAATGGAATTTCATTCAGGTAATAGTAGGTGTTATCCATATCAAAAGCAGCAAAACCGCCATTTCTTGACTGCATACCTTTTAACCAGTAAGCAGCACGGAGTATATTTTGCTTGTATTTTACCGGATCAATGAGCTGAAGTGCATAGGCAGCAAATGCAGTATCATCCAGATCCGGATAATAGTCATTTTTAAACTGAAACGGCCAGCCGCCACCTTTCAAGTTGGGTTTATATTGTTTCCAGTCGGCAGGCTCATCATCAAGCTGGTTTTCAATCATCCAATTGGCTGCGTTTATTGCGGCATCCGTAGCTTCCGCATTGCCATTTTCATGCAAGGCGCAGGATGCAAGCAGTGTATCCCAAACGGGTGAGACGCAAGGCTGGCAGTATGCTTCATTTTCACGGATAACAAGCAGTTTTTCGAGTGCTTTTTTGGCCGTTGTACGATAAGGGTGATCTTTATCATAGCCAAGAAAATCCAGAGCTTCATACGCATTTACCATTGCAGGAAAAATAGCACCCAGACCGTCTTCGCCATTTAAACGCTCAATAAACCAGGATTCAGCTTTTTTTGTTGCGTAAGATCTCAATTTTGAAGGAATAAATCCTTCAATATGAAACCCGATTCTTTCAAGGAAATAGATAAACCGGTTTAAACGGGATGTAAATTCAAAATAATTTTTTTCTTCTTCAGGTGGGGTAACAAATAACTCACGTATGTGAACGCCGCCGGGATTTTTTGCTGAAACCTTGTAACTGCAAAGTATAAATAGCGGAACCATGACCGTTCTCGACCAATAGGCAACCTTCAACAGGTGAAAAGGAAACCATTGCGGGAAAAGCATGGTTTCGACCGGTATAAAAGGAACTCCTCTCCAGGGGATTTGCCCAAATGTTGCCAGCATGATGCGTGTAAATACATTGCTTTTTGCTGCTCCGCCTTTTTCCAGGATAGCATTTCTTGCTTTAACCATATGGGGTTCATCGGGATTATCTCCTGCCAGTTTCAGGGCAAAATAGGCTTTAACACTGCAGCTGATATCCATCTCAGCTCCGTAAAAAAGAGGCCAGCCACCATCTCTTGCCTGATTCCGGCGTAAGTAAACAGCTATTTTATCCTGAAGATCATGATCTATTTCATCCATGAAATGCATCATGATAATATATTCTGCAGGTATCGTACAGTCGGCTTCAAGTTCGAAACACCAATAACCGTAATCATCCTGTTTGTTCAGGAGTGCACGAAGGGCGTTGTCGATAGAAACCTGCAGCTGTGAAATATTTTGTTTAGGGGTTGAGCTTTTTTTCTTTTTAACTTCTACAGTATCCATAGTAAAATTCTTCAAATGCTGATTTTAGATTCTAAACAGAAATTTAATCAGGCCTTCTGATAGGGAAGGCCAGCTCTGGCTATGTTGAAAAAAGTTTTCAATAGAAAGTCATTTTTAACAGCCATATTTGTGAATAATATAGTCGATTTTACACTGTTTCTTGAGATTTTTACCCGGCTGCCTTCTGTATAGTCAATATTTTTGTAAATTTTTCTGATGGTTAAAACAGCCATGCCAATAGCCCAAAGGCAAAATTGCCTGATTCCCTTTTCTTCAGCCGGAATCAATAAAGTGTATTCAAGGGCTCTTTCAAGATGTGAATTCGTAATGCCTATAAGAAATTTGATTCCATCCTGGAACTCTTCCGTAGATTGTTTCTTCTTTAAATTGTTCAAACTGAATCCACGCTCATCAAATACTGATTTTGGCAGCCAGCAGGCGGATACTTCAGCATCTTCCCAAAGATCTTTAAGAATATTGGTCATTTGCAACCCCTGCCCGAATGAGACAGATAAATTCATTAATTTGTCTTTGTTTTTAGCAATTTCAGGTGAATGAAGACAGAACAGTTCCGTAAGCATTTCACCCACCACGCCGGCAACGTGATAGCAATATTTGTCCATCTCTTTTATATCCGAGAGGCCTTCAGGAGAAGAATTTTCCTGGAAATAAATCATTCCTTCCGACATGATTTTAACACAGCGTTCAAGTGCTTTTCGCTGAGGTTTTGAAAACCGGTGTGTGATCTGAACAACATGTCCGGTGAGTGCAATAAGCTCATGTTCGGCAGGGGATGTATTTCGAGAGAGAACTGCAGACATTTCAGCTGCAAATTTTTCCGCATTTTTATAATCTGCAACCACATTATTAAAAAAATCGCAAAAATGCTTTTTATCGGCAGATGAGAGCTCCGGCTCGTCCTCTATCGTATCTACGATTCGGCACAACAAATAGGCATTTGATACGGTGTAATGCAATTCATCCGGCAGTTGAGGTATTGTGAGTGCAAAAGTTCGCGAAACACCGTCAAGCAAGTGTTGTTGTAATTCAAAATCGGATAAATTCCTTAACTTTTTGTCAGTCCCGTTGGCGCTTAATGAAGTCAGTTTCCTGCCCCTGATATTTTTTTTCCGTTTATCAGGTTCTGCTATGTGTAAGCTGGTATCTGTTTCTTTCATTTTTTATTCTTTTATTAGCATGATTGTTGACGCACGTTATATTCCCTTTACGATCGTAATCTGCAAATCCACAAAATTCCAAAAGGAAACT
>JBHJOO010000533.1:0-2145 GCA_050329675.1 Balneolaceae bacterium | reverse complement strand
TCACGAGTGTGTTAAACGTGAAGAAGCACTCGACAAGCTGAAAGCCGGAATGAAAATTGCCATTCGTGAAGGCAGTGCCGCTAAAAATTATGAAGCTTTGATATCACTTTTAGGCGACTATCCGGATGAAATTATGTTCTGTTCTGATGACAAGCATCCTGATGACCTTCTTTTTGGCCACATGAATGAGCTGATTGCACGCTCGCTGCAGCGCGGTTTCGAACTTTTCGATACACTCAGAGCTTGTACTGTAAACCCGGTTAAACATTACAATTTGCCCGTTGGACTATTGCAAAAAGACGATCCTGCAGATTTTATTGTTGTCAGCGATCCCGAATCGATGTTTGTTACCCAAACATGGATCAACGGAAAGTGCGTTTTCGAAAATGGAACAGTTCATATTCCCGAAGTTGAATGCAACCCGATCAACAACTTTGTTAGTAACGTTACAGTTCCTGTGGACTTTGTTCACAAATCCGCCAATGGCAAGCTACCGGTTATCATAGCCCGTGACGGCGAATTGGTTACCGGAATGGATACTGTAAAACTACCTGTATTAGATGGCTTTGTACTGCCTGAACCGGAAAAGGATATTCTCAAGATTTCGGTTATAAACCGGTACAAAAAGGAGAAACCGGCAACAGGATTCATTAAAAATTTTGGGATTAGAAAAGGAGCTATTGCATCTTCTGTTGCCCATGATTCTCATAATATTATTGCCATTGGCACTTCCGATGAATACTTGAGTGAAGTTGTGAATCTGATTATGAATGCCAAAGGTGGAATTGCTGCAGCCGATGGCAGCAAAACTCAACTGCTGCCACTACCGGTTGCCGGCCTCATGAGTTGCGAACGCGGTGAAATTGTAGCGGAAAAATATGAAAAGCTCAACAGAATGGCTATGGAAATGGGAAGCAATCTGGCTTCACCTTTTATGCTGATCTCCTTTATGGCACTCCTTGTAATTCCAAAATTAAAAATCAGTGATAAAGGGCTTTTCGACGGCGAAAAATTTGAACTGATCAGATAATTTAGCTTAAGGTAATCTTTGAAAAAGACAAATTTTGCGGGTTTCTCCATCTTCTTTCCGCATCCTTTTCATTAACCACCCAGTATCACTCTGTGAAACTCTGTGCATCAATCTGTGATACTCTGCGGTAAAAAACCTGAACAAACCCATCCATCACCTGCATATTACCAATCCTTCCAGGGTTTAACCACAGATTCACACGGAGTACGCCACAGATTATCACAGAGTTTTTCTATCGACTGATTTTGACCCTGTTCCCCCCTGTGAAACTCTGTACATCAATCTGTGCAACTCTGTGGTTAAAATCCTGAACGAACCCATCCATCACCTGCAAATTCCTGTCCCCTCCACGGTTTAACCACAGATTTACACGGAGTACGCCGCAGATTATCACAGAGGTTTTTTATCGACTAACGATGACAGAAGGGAATAACTAAAATGTAGGATTAAACCGGATCCAGAATGCGGGTGTACTGCCAAATCGCTTCAGCGGCCAGGCGAGTTCAGCACGAATCAGGTTTGTACCTAAACCGGCCCCAATATCATGCTGCAGATCAGCAAAAGAAAAACCACCAAGATCATTAAACGGATTGGTTGACGTTCTTAAAGATGAACTTTCTCTTACAAATCCGGAATCAAGAAAAAGCGTAAAATAGAAACTGTTAAAATCAATCCAGTCATTGCGACCTTTTGCAATTTGTCCGAATTGAGCTTCAAGATTGCTTAGCAGCATTTGATTGCCGGTAAAAATTTTAAAAGGTGATCCGCGAAGCGACCCAATTCCTCCAAGCTGATATTGTTTAAACAAGGGTGCTTCACCCGTGATACTGCCTGCACGAATTCGCCATTTTAAAATTGAGCCGGGTTCGAAGTTGGAGAAAAACTGGAATTCCGCAAGATATTTATTGTAGTTAAAATCATTATTAAACCCTGTATTATCTGCAATTTCAATCTCGGTCATGGCTGAGAATGAAAACAGGCGCGTCATTACCAGCCTTTTAGGATTAAATGCAAACGCAAAATTAAAACGCTCAATGTTGGTTTTATCCGTCGAAAAATCAACAGGCTGATTCTCTCTGAAAATTCCTCTCTTTCCAAACAGTGAATACCTTGTT
>JBHJOO010000479.1:0-17398 GCA_050329675.1 Balneolaceae bacterium | reverse complement strand
ACATTGGAGTTGGTTCGGATGTATCAGAAAATAATGATGCGCTGATTTTTCGGGATAATGCAGGAGGGATTTATTATAACTCCATTTTTACGGAGTTTGCAGGCCGGGGAATTACCATAGAAGATAATCCATCGGGCGAGGACAGCCGTGCACGTCTGGAGGCGGGAGACCTGGATCTGGCGAATAACATCTGGTGGAATTTTGGAGCTGGCAACCAGCCTGAGCAATTTATGCCACAGGCATTTGTACGCGATGCGTTACTTGCTTCTGGTAAATTCAATGAGGTAGTGGATCCGCAACTGGGTGGAATCAGCCGTACCAATGACGGGGGATTGAATCCTCTTCCATTTATTAACGGGCCCGCATTTCAGAATGTACGGCCGGTACCGGCAGGCGATGATTTTTTTGAGCCGGTTAACTTCAGAGGTGCATTCGGTACTGAAAACTGGGCAACCGGCTGGACCGCCATCTCGGAACTTGGAATTCTCGGTTCAATTTTTACTGATCTGGAAGATGAGGTTGCATTTGAAAGGCCAACCCAGATTCGATTGGAACAAAACTTCCCGAATCCATTTAACCCGAGCACGGTTATTCGTTTTCAGCTTCCTGAAAGCCAAAATGTAACTCTTAAGGTGTATGATATCACCGGGCGCCTGGTTACAACTCTTGTCGATGGAGTTCGCTCTGCCGGCACCAATGAGATCCGGTTTGATGCTTCAAACCTTTCCAGTGGCGTTTATCTTTACAGGCTTCAAAGCAATTCCGTATCACTTACGAGGAGCCTTACATTAATTAAGTAGGATTTTAGTAACGTTAATTGCACCTCAATATATTGAGGTGTGCTGATCACATAGGAGGCCCCGGGGAACCGGGCCTCCTTTATTTGTTTATATAGGGAACCTATATTTCTGTTACACTGTTATATATGTCAATTTTAAATTATTGTAATCCCGTTGATTTTTGTAACAAGAAAAACTCATTTTAACGCAGCGCACAGACTACACAACCCGGATAAATCTGATGATTGGAACCGGAATCAGTTTGGTAAATGTAATTATCCGAACTGGCATGGACATAATTATGTACTTGAAGTAACAGTAGCCGGATACCCTGATGATGAAACAGGATATGTAATAGATCTTGGTGTTTTAAAAAAAATTATTCAGAATAAAATTATTGATAAATGCGATCACAGAAATCTGAACATGGATGTGGATTTTTTAAAGGATAAAATTACTTCAACAGAGAATATTGTAAAGGAATTTTATTATCAATTAAAAGCTGATGTTGAAAATGCTTCGAGTGAAGGCTCCGTTCTCTATTCAGTAAAGTTATATGAAACTGAACGAAATTCGGCTGAATATTGTCCTTATCGTCGAATTATTAAATAATATTTTTTAAAATAAACATGATTAAAACAAGTTTAAGACGCTACTATGATCCGATGTTCATAGCATCGAAAGCATATAAGGAGAGTATGCCGGATCTCCAGAATGGCCCGGCATCATTAATTGAGGGTGCAAATGTCCCTATACAACAAGTGGGTATTTCTAATTTCAGGCTGCCGCTAAAATTTCCTAAGCCGGATGGCGAGGTTACAACACTTGAGACGTCTGTTGAAGGATATGTTGGCCTTGATGCCGGTAAAAAGGGAATAAACATGAGCCGGATCATGCGAACATTTTACCGTTTTAAGGATGAAATTTTTTATCCTGGAATGCTGAAGAAGATTCTGATGGCCTATAAAGACGATTTGGATTCTAAATCAGCCTTCCTGAGATTGTCGTTCAGATACCCGGCCCTGCAAACCAGCCTTAGATCCGAAATGGCAGGTTATCAATATTATGATACGGCATTTGATGTATCTCTTGATGAAGAAAATAATTTTAAAAAGTATGTTCAATTTAGTTTTGAATATAGCAGTGCTTGCCCCTGTTCATATGAATTGGCTGAACACGCACGGGAAGAGCGGGAAATCGCAACCATTCCACACAGCCAGCGAAGCGTCGCTTCAATTACGGCTGAATTGAATAGTGACCTGTTTGTTGATGATTTAATTGAAATATGTCGTGAATCACTGAAAACAGAAACCCAGGTTATGGTAAAACGGGAGGATGAGCAGGCTTTTGCCGAGATGAACGGGGCGTATCAAAAATTTGTGGAAGACGCGGCTCGCTTGTTGTATGATGAATTAAGCAAGGACGAAAGAATTCGCGATTTCGTGATAAAATGTACGCATATGGAGAGCCTTCACAGCCATGATGCTGTGAGCCGAATTTGTAAAGGAATACCGGGTGGTTTGCGGTAAAAGTTTCACGCATAGGGCGCAACGTTTTCGCAAAGCAGGCGAAGTTTTGGCTTTTCTCTTTGCGGTCTTGGAGAGCCTTTCACCTTTACGGTATTGCATGGAAACAGGCCTGGTAAAAAATCACCATTCAGGATGTGTACATTCTTTTAATTTAAATATCAAGAGCTTCCTTAACAAGCCGTTCCTGCTCGGCTTCGTGGATTTTCTTTTGTCCGGCAGCAGGCGAAGCTGATGCCTGCCTGCCTGCATAGCCCAGTTTTTGATCGTTATGTAGTTGTTTCAACAGCCGGGGAAATGCATATATCCAGGCCCCCATATTTTTTGGTTCTTCCTGGCACCATATGATATCTTTTACATGCGCAAAATCACTAAACCATTTTTTCAGATCGTTATCCGGAAAAGGATATAACAGCTCGAGGCGGCCAATGGCTATATTTTTTATTTCATTCTCCTCTTTATATTTCAGAAGATCGTAATAGACTTTTCCGGAGCAGATGACCAAACGCTGAATTTTCTTTTCATCTTCCAAACTCTGATCCGGAATAAATGGGTGAAACTTACCACTGGCGAGTTCTTCAACATTGCAAACTGCTTTCGGATGGCGTAGTAAACTTTTAGGAGACATAATTATCAGAGGTTTTTTCTTCTCCTGTAACACCTGCTTTCTCAGCGCATGATAATATTGGGCGGGTGTTGTAAAATTGGCTATCTGCATATTGTCTTCCGCACAAAGCTGAAGAAACCTTTCAAGACGGGCAGATGAATGTTCAGGCCCCTGGCCTTCGTAGCCGTGAGGTAAAGTCATTACCAAAGAGGATTTTTGTCCCCATTTTACTTCTGAAGCTGAAATATATTGGTCAATAATAATCTGAGCTCCATTTGCAAAATCTCCGAATTGTGCTTCCCAGATGACAAGCGCCTCCGGTTTTGTAGAACTGTAGCCGAATTCAAATCCAACAGCAGCAAATTCGCTTAGTAAACTATTATAAGGATAGAATGTTGCCTGATCTTCGCTCAGATTATTTAATGGAATAAAAGACTGGTCGGTATTGGTGCCATGTAATACGGCATGTCGATGAGAAAAGGTTCCTCTTTCTGCATCCTGTCCTGTTAATCGAACAGTTATACCGGATTTAAGAATTGAACCCAGCGCAAGGGCTTCGGCGAAACCCCAATCCAGTTTCTTTTTGTTTTGTTCAGCATATTCAGCTCTTTTTGCAAGCTGACGCAATAATTTGGGATTGGCGTCAAAATCTTTTGGAACGGTATTTATTTTAACTGCAATCTCTTTTAAATCCTCCATCGGATAAGTAGTATCAGGAAATGCAGATCGTTCTTTTTGCTCTTGTTCATCCCGGTCTAACATTTTTTCTGTTACTTCAAGAGCAGGTGCCTTTTTGGCATCTTCAAAAGCTTCCTGTAATAGTTCATCGAATTCATCAATAAGAGCCTGCATCTCTTCATCGGTAAACTCTTCCCTGCGTCGCAATTCTTTCATATAAATATCACGTACACTTGGATGATTTTCTATTTCTTTGTAAAGCCCTGGCTGGGTAAATGCGGGTTCATCTCCCTCATTATGTCCGTGTTTTCTGAAGCATACCAGGTCGATTACAACATCTTTGCCAAATCGCTGCCTGTAATCAAGAGCCATTTTTGTAACATGTACTGCGGCTTCAGGATCATCGCCATTCACATGAAAAATAGGGGCAAGAATCATTTTGGCAAGATCGGAGGCATATTCGGTTGATCTGCCATCCTCGGGCAGGGTGGTAAATCCAATTTGATTATTAATTATGATATGGATTGTACCACCGGTTTCATAGCCGCGCAATTGCGACATGTTTAATGTTTCAGCTACAACTCCCTGTCCTGCAAATGCCGCATCGCCATGAATTTGCACAGGTAAAATTTCTTTCTTTGGATTTTCCGAATCCAGATGATCCTGAGTCGCTCTTGCGGCACCTTCCACAACAGGATTCACTGATTCAAGATGGCTTGGATTTGGTAAAAGTTCAAGCTCAACCGTTTTGTTTTCACATGTCTTACACTCACCTTTTGCACCAAGATGATACTTTACATCTCCGGATCCCTGAATCGTATCAGGATCAATATTACCTTCAAAATCAGCAAAAACTTTTCGGTATGGCTTATTCATAATGTTCACAAGCATGTTCAGCCGCCCCCTGTGCGCCATACCCAAAAACATTTTCCTGATATCATATTCTCCGGCTCTTTCGATCAGAAATTGTATAATGGGGATAAATGTATCAGCTCCTTCAAGTGAAAAACGCTTATGGCCAATGTATTTTTTGTGCAGGAACTGCTCAAATGCCATGGCCTGATTTAATTTATGAAGTATCTCCTCTTTATCCTGCTTTGACAAATTGGGAGTATTGGTAGTAGATTCCATTTGCTCTCGTAACCACTCTCTTTCTTCAAGATCCAGAAGATGCATGTATTCAGCACCAATTGTGCCGCAATAGGTATCCCTGAGTTGAGTAATAATATCACGCAGAGGAGCAATTTCATTTCCGCCCAGGCCTCCGCAATAAAATTCTCGGTCAAGATCCCAGAGAGTTAAGCCGTAATATTCAAGATCGAGCTCCGGGCTGTGGCCCGGGTCATTGCCAAGAGGGTCAATATTGGCCAGAACATGTCCCCGCATACGATACATGGTAATCAGACGCCATACGGCTATTGCCCTTCTGTCCTGCTCAAGTGTATTGGCTCTGCTGCTTAATTGTCCTGCAAATTTATCGTGGCCAAATGGAAGCGGCTCATATAAAATCTCAAGATCATCAAAGATAGTGTCGAAAAAATCTTCTTCACCATTCAGAAGCTGATGAATTTTTTCCAAAAATGATCCCGATTCGGCCCCCTGAATGATCCTGTGATCATAAGTACACGTCATGGTCATTACCTTGCTTACCCCAAGCTGGTTCAGTATTTCCTGTGACATGGACTGGAATTCGGCAGGATAATTTATTGCCCCTGTCGCAATAATGGCTCCCTGGCCTTTCATCAGTCGCGGTACGGATGATACCGTGCCAATCGTACCCGGATTCGTGATACTGATAGTTGTATGTTGAAAATCACTTATTTCAAGATCACCATTACGGGCTTTATCAATTAATTCGGTATACGCATATAGAAATTCCTTAAAATTCATCTTGTCCACACCCTTGATATTGGGTACAACAAGATTTCTGGAACCATCTTTTGATTGTAAATCCACAGCAACACCCAGATTTATCTGTCCAGGAATAACACGGTGAGGGGTACCATCGATAACAGCATAAAAAGAATTCAAATTGGGGAAACTTTCAATTGCCTTTATGATTGCCCACGCAATAAAATGAGTAAAAGAAGCTTTTGGTTCACCGCGCTGTAACAGGTGTCTGTTTATAATAGTACGGTCTTCAACCAGCATTTTTACCGGCAGCACCCGCAGAGAAGTGGCCGTAGGCACTTCAATACTTTCATCCATATTCTGGACGATTTTGGCTGAAACTCCTCTGATTTTTTCAGTTTTGGCATCTTCCGGTATCTCAACATCCGGTTTTTTCCGCCCGTCTACAGGCGGTTTTTTTACTTCAGCTTTTTTTTCGGTAACAGGCGGCTTCCTGGCTTCTGCAGGCGGTATGCCATCTAATTCATCAAAATAGGCTCTCCAGTGATCAGGGACGCTTTCGGGGCTTTCCTTATATTGATTGTAAAGTTCTTCAACAAGTGCTGAGTTTGGGCCGAATACAGACTCAAGTGATTTCAAAATAAAAGCTGGATTAATATAGTTGAATGTGGCATTTATTATTTATTCTCAATTCATATATGGATGATGTAAATTAAGGGATAAATAATACCATAAAAGTAACTATAAATAAGTAAAAAAACGATGAACTTTCTTTCTGTTGTTTTTTGAAAAAGTTTTTTAAAATCAATTTTAAGAGGGATTTTGAATCACTATATTTAGTTAAAATTACAGAATAAATCATTGTCTGCAGAATGGCACAAAAAGTTGATGATAATCTTACGGGAGCCGAAGATGTTAATTGGGAATTGTCTGATTTATATGATACGCCACATGATCCAAAATTAAAAAGAGATAAAGAAAATCTGTTACTGAAAGCAGATCAATTTGCAGATAAATATAAAGGTAAAGTTTCTTCACTTTCAGCAGATTCATTGTTTGAGGCAATTCGGGATTATGAGAAATTAATTGAATTGGCACATAAAATAGGATCTTATGCTCATCTCATTTGGTCGACAAATACTGAAGATCCCCAACTCGGAAAATTACTTCAGGAAGCAAATGAGCTCGGATCGGAAGTAAGCCAAAAACTGGTATTTTTCGATGTTGAGTGGTTAAAAATGGATAATGAGGTTGCCAGGAAGCTTATTGAATCAGATCAGCTGAAACGGTACAGGCATTATCTGGAAGTATCGCGGCTGTATAAAAAACATACCCTTTCGGAACAGGCAGAACAGGTAATGAGTGCCAAATCGGTTACGGGAAGAACAGCCTGGAACCGGTTTTTCGATGAAACCCTTGGCGCAGCAAGATTTGAACTGGACGGAGAAAAATTAACTGAGCAACAAGTTCTAAGCAAACTTCACGACAGCGACAGAGAATTAAGAAAACGTGCACATGCGTCACTAACCGGGAAATTTAATGAGCTGAGCAGAACACTTACTTTCATATTCAATACTATACTGGCCGATAAAGCTACAAATGATAAATTACGCGGATATAATAGCTGGATTACATCCAGAAATCTGGCAAATCAAATTGACGACGCATCGGTTGAAGCACTTGTTAATTCTGTTACCAGCCACTACCCGTTGGTTCATCGATACTACAGGCTGAAAAAATCGCTGTTGGGTTACGATGAACTGTATGATTACGACAGGTATGCTCCTGTCATGGATACGAAAACAAAAGTAACGTGGGTTATGGCGCAAAATATGGTTCTCGATGCATATGCGGAATTTCACCCCGATATGGCGAATATAGCCGGCCAGTTTTTCAAAAATAAATGGATAGATGCAGCAATTAAACCGGGAAAACGAGGAGGTGCTTATTCGGCAAGTACTGTAGTTTCCGTTCATCCGTATGTTTTTATGAATTACGATGGTCAGTTGCGTGATGTTCAAACTCTTGCTCATGAACTTGGCCATGGTGTGCATCAATTCCTTTCAAGGAAGCAGGGAGAATTACAATCCGGTACTCCGCTAACAACTGCTGAAACGGCATCCGTTTTTGGTGAAATGCTTGTATTTCAAAAACTTAAAAGCAATCTGGATGATCCGGAAGAAAAACTTTCTCTTATAATCAGTAAGCTTGATGATACGATTGCTACTGTATTCAGACAGGTTTCGATGAACAGATTTGAAGATCTTATTCATAATAAAAGAAGAAATGACGGTGAACTTACAACAAGTCAGTTTTCAGAATTATGGTATGGAGTTCAGCAAAATCTTTACGGAGATTCAGTGACGCTGACCGATGAATATAAGCTTTGGTGGTGCTATATTCCGCATTTTCTGCATACACCGGGATATGTATATGCCTATGCATTTGGCGAATTGCTTGTATTGGCTCTTTACGAAGAGTACCGGAAGGGAATGGTTGGATTTGAACAGAAATATATTGAACTGCTTGAGGCGGGCGGCTCAGACTGGCCATATAATCTTGTTAAAAAACTTGGAGTTGACATTCAAAATCCAAATTTTTGGGAGGGAGGATTAAAAATATTTGAATCCATGATTGAAGAAGCAGAAATACTGGCAAAACAAATGAACAAATCGTAGTCTTTTATGGTTACAAATCGAGAAGATAGAGCCCTTCGGGAATTTAAACATGTTTTGAATGATATTGTTTATCTCTTTAGAAAAGCACTGGAAGCTGATACTATCTACCTGAACTGGGTAAACAGGTCAAGAGAACAGTTTGTCCTCGAGTCAAACTCAACCACACTTCCAAATGTGATGTTTCAGGACCGCATTCAATTTAAACAACATTTTCTTGAGGCATTTAAGGATCTTGTTCATATCAAACAGTTAGAAATTGGAAAAGATCTGCGCGAAGATTCGCTAAAACACTATTATGATTTTGTGCCTGTGAGATATGTTACAATTGTTCCATTTCAAAATAATGGAGAGACCGTTGCGCTGACCTGTATTGAGACTGAACGTGAATTCGATGTGGGTGCCCATGAAATTGAAATTGCAGCATACAAGAATGCCCTGACAAATGTGCTGAATACCTATCTTGAGATAACGGATTTATATAAAGATCAAAAAGACTGGTCTGATTATGAAGCGGGCTTACAAAAAATATCACCAAGGATGCACAGGGTGGATATTATCGATAAAATGCTTTCAGAAATTCAGAAACTATTACCTACAGGGGGAGCCTATTTTCTTGCAAGAGGGATGGAATCATGGGTTACTGTACTGTCTGCAAAATTTGCAAATCATTGTCCGCCGGCAGGCCTGGCACTGGATGATAAGACAATTGCATACGATGCTCTGCATAAAGGTAATTCGGAGTTTGTGATTCATTTTAATCAAAATCCAAAGCAGATATCAAGAACCGAAGATAAAACCGAAGGTGCTACGCTGGCTATTCCGTTCATTATTAATGACAGAAGACACGGAGTATTGGTTGCCAATGATTTAAATCCGCTGGTTTTTAAGGAATCAATCAAGCATCAGATTTCAAATCTGGTGAGAATAGCTTCTCTCACTATACAGGTTAACCTGGAGAAAATACCGGTAGATAAAGATTTATTGACATCAGAATATGGCAGTTTTATTCCTGAATTGTGGGAAAAAACACTGGAAAGACAAATAGAAAGATTTGGGATTGATGAAAGTAGTACCTGGTTTGGATACGTAGCAATAAATAATATGCAAGAGCTGAGATCCCGTTACAGGCTCGAAGATCTTAAAAAGCTGCAAAAAGTAGTTGTAAACACGCTGAATCCGGTCCGGTTTGGAATGAAGGGATTCGTTGGGTTTAGTTCCGATTATGTATATTCGTACGTTTTACAAGGATCTGAAAAAGATCATGAAAAATGGATAAAAGTGGTTTCTAATAGTTTCGATGAACCTTTATCCTTTCATGACGGCCGTCAGTTTACTGTTGAAATAAACATGGGATACACCATGATAAGCTCAGGCAATGAAGAGGTACACGAAGTAATAAAAAAAGCAAAGTCATCTCTTGCTAATGCTCTGAAACAGGATCAAAACAAGAGTGTGAAAATTTAAAAAATGAGCAATGTATATTTGGTAATTATTGATGGCCTTGGAATTGGTGCACAGGAAGATGCAGACAAATATGGGGATGAAGCTGCAAACACTCTTGCAAAAGTGAGTAAAAAAACCGGTGTAAAACTTCCCAATTTTGAGAAGTTGGGGCTCGGGAATATTATTGATCTGCATTCAATTTCTAATGTGCGTAACCCATTGGCAAGCTGGGGTAAAATGCGGGAAGTTTCTGGTGGCAAAGATTCTACAACCGGACATTGGGAAATTGCCGGCATTCATCTTCAAAAGCCGTTTCCAACTTATCCTGAAGGATTTCCGGAGCAGGTGATTCAGCTATTTTGTAAAGAAACTGATGTTGAGGGTGTCCTTTGTAATCTCCCATACTCCGGAACCCGGGTAATTGCAGACTATGGAGACGAACATATGGAGACAGGAAGGCCAATAGTTTATACGTCTGCTGACAGTGTATTTCAAATTGCATGCCATACAGACCGGTACACCATCGATGAGCAGTACAGATTATGTGAAATTGCCAGAAACCGTGTTATGATTGGCGAACATCTTGTGGGGCGCGTAATAGCCAGGCCATTTAAAGGTTCATCAGGAAATTTTGAACGAATATCTGAAAAACGTCATGATTATTCTGCAATGCCTCCTGAACCCAATTTATTATCATTGCTTAATGAAAATGATATTAAGGTTTATTCAATTGGAAAAATTATTGATTTGTTTGCAAACAGAGGGTTTACGCAATACCGGCGAACCAAAAGTAATGCTGAAGGAATTTCGCAACTTTTAAGTTTAATGAGTGCAAATCCGGAACATTCCTTTGTGTTTATAAATCTTATTGATACCGATCAGATCTATGGCCATCGTCAGGATCCTCATGGTTATGCTGAGTGCCTGCAGGAAATTGATCGTGCATTGCCGGCAATCATTGAAAAACTTAATGATGGCGATCTGTTAATGATAACTTCAGACCATGGAAATGATCCCTGCGACGACAGCACCGATCATACTCGTGAGTTTGTTCCGTTACTGGTTATAGATAAACAGCAGGATTCAATTGTAAATCTTGGCACACGAGAGACCTTCAGTGACATATCCGCTAGCGTTCTTCATTTTTTTAAAATAAAAAATACCCTTCCGGGAACATCTTTCCTGAATAGGTGATAATAAAAAGAGAAAGTATTTGTGAAATGATTTGTTCACTATATTGCATTCCACGTTTTAGACAGATATGATTGAATTTAATTTATATTCAAGTTGACCTACAAATTTTCAGTTAGAATCCTTATATTACCCCGTTTGTAATTTATTAACATAATCGGTGAATTCGGCAACAAATTGGGGTAAATGTTCGTTGTTAGAATGCATATCATAAACGCACAAATTTAAATTTAATTTATCATCCGTGGCAAAAAGCTCAGGAATTTCAACTCGGGAATCAGAATCATTAGATCGTTATCTGCATGAAATAGGGAAAGAAAAACTTATCACACCAGATGATGAAGTACGGCTCGCTAAAGAAATACAAAAAGGTTCACAAAGAGCTCTTGAAGATTTAACCAAGGCAAATTTACGCTTTGTTGTTTCTGTTGCAAAACAATATCAAAATCAGGGCCTTTCATTAGGTGATTTGATAAATGAAGGAAATCTGGGCCTGATTAAAGCAGCTAAGAGATTTGATGAAACGAGAGGGTTTAAATTTATATCCTATGCTGTATGGTGGATCAGGCAATCTATACTTCAGGCTCTTGCAGAGCAGAGCCGTATTGTCAGATTACCACTGAATCGTGTAGGCGCACTTAATAAAATCGGGAAAGAGCTTTCCAAACTTGAGCAGGAATACGAACGTGTTCCATCTGCAGCAGAGCTTGCCGAAAGTCTTGAAATGACAGTTTCGGAAGTGGCTGATACTTTAAAAATATCGGGACGTCATCTTTCAGTTGATGCACCGTTTGCTCAGGGTGAGGATAACCGCCTGCTCGATGTACTGGAAAATGAAGAAATACCTGATCCGGATTTTGACCTAATGGGTGAATCACTCAAGGTTGAAATTGAACGGGCGTTATCAAAACTCACCAAGCGCGAAGCTGAGGTAATCAGGCTCTATTTTGGTATAGGAAGGGAACATTCCCTCACACTTGAAGAAATTGGAGAACGCTTTGATTTAACACGTGAAAGAGTCCGGCAAATTAAAGAGAAAGCGCTCAGAAAATTACGACATCACAACAAGAGCGCAGCACTCAGAGCCTATCTCGGATAAAGGAGTTTAGCCTCCGAATTTCATTACGGCCATTTTTTTGAATCCGGATAGCATCGCTTTCACATGATAATGCTATTGGCTGCAATCAGTCAGATTGATTAGATTGTAATAATGAACCGCATAGTATCATTCATACCGGTATTCACTGTAATAATACTTTTGTTTCCACCTGAAAGTGATGCACAGATTATGCCATTCAGAACCCATTCAATTGAACAGGGTTTAAGCGAATCAGTGGCGCACGATATACTTCAGGATCAAAAAGGTTATTTATGGGTAGCTACCGGATACGGTTTAAATAAATTCGATGGCCTCGGATTTAAAAATTTTTATGAGAGTGACGGACTCAAAGACAATCAGGTGAATACTCTTTTTGAGGATCCGGACGGTACGTTATGGATTGGTACTGTTCGTGGCATAAACATAATGAGAGATGATTCTTTGTACACCAATCCTGTTCTTCAACCCCTGGATCCTTTTTCAATTAATAACTTTTATAGAGACAGCCGGGGTGATTTGTGGATTTCAACAGATGGCTCTGGTGTTTGGGTGTTATCTGATAATGAGTTAATACAATATACACGTGCTAACGGCCTCGCAGGTGATATTGTAAGGCGCGTAGTCGAATCGGATGATGGTACCATTTGGTTTGCAACAAGAAGTGGAATTACCACGCTGAAAGATGGTAATTTTGACCTTTTTGAACATCAGAGCTCTATGCCTGCAGAAAGAGTAAGGACAATGGATATCTCGGATGACGGAAAAATATGGTTTGGTACCAGAGAAGGACTTGCCATTTATGATGGGCGCTCAATTCAAATTTTCGATCGTGAGCACGGCCTTTGGAGTAATCGTATTCAATCCATCCATATCGTTTCGGATTCCACTGCATGGATTGGAACCGAGGAGGGTGCCGCATTTTTTAACGGATCTGAATTTACTATGCTCGCCCTGCAGCCTGGTGCCCCGGTAACGGTTGTCTATTCTATCATGAAAGATAGAGAAAACAATATATGGTTTGGTACACTTGGAAGTGGTATTAAAATGTATCTGGGTGATCACTTTCAAAATTATACAGTTGATAACGGATTATCGAATAATATTGTAACAGGCTTTGCCGAAGATTCGGAAAGTAATATTTGGATAGCTACCTATGGCGGAGGAGTAATAAAAAAAAGCGGGGAGAATTTCACCTATTTTGACAGAAGAGACGGACTGATTGATGATAAAGTATATTCACTTTTTTTTGATTCAGAAGAGCGGCTGTGGGTGGGAACCAGAAACGGAATTAATTTGATTGAAGATAACAAGGTAACAGCATTGCCTGATACGTTTTCAAATATCCGTATGGCAAGAGATTTTTACCAGGATCCGGAGACCAATGATATTTGGATAGCAACCTACAATGACGGGATATTTGTTTACAGTGGTGAAACAATCAAAAATTTGACTGAAGAGGACGGCCTTGCCGGTAATACCGTTATGCAGATTGCCAGAAGTGTAGATGGATTCTTTTGGTTTGCAACCTATGGCGGTGTAAGTATTTATAACGGCACCGAATTCAGGAATTATTCGATTGTTGACGGATTGCCGAGTAATGCTGTTATTCATTTAATGATCGATCATACAGGCGAAGCCTGGTTCTCCACCTTTAATGGTATCGCTAAATTTAATGATGGTAATATATTGCCATTTTCAAGGTACAGGTCCAACAGGCAAACCATTGCCTATTTTATGTTTCAGGATAATATGAATCAGTATTGGATTGGTACGAATACAGGATTATATAACCTGGAACCGGATGGCTACCTGAAATCGGAATCTCTAAGCGAAGCTATTAAAACGGTTCGCTCTTTTACCAAAGAGCAGGGTATTGTCGCAAATGAGATGAATGCGGGAGGCCATTTTGTAATGTCTGACGGATCGGTGTGGCTTGGAACAGTTGAGGGGGCTACTCACTTTTTCCCGGAAAGAATAAAACCTGAATCGCAACCGCCAATAATTCATTTTGATCAAATCATAATGGGTGGTAAAGTTGCTGACAAATCTGAATCCGATTTTGAATACAGCAGGAATTTTGTTGAATTTAATTTTACAGGAATAAGTTTTCATGGTCCCAATCAGATATTGTATGAGTACAGGTTAAAAGGATTGGAAAGAGACTGGCAATTTGCCACCGGCCGGAATGTACGTTATGCATCACTTCCTCCAAATGAATATACATTTGAGGTAAGGGCGTACAATCATTTCGGTGTGAGAAGTGAACAGGCAGCCACGTTTTCTTTTCGTATATTACCGCCTTTTTGGATGAGCGCCTGGTTTATAATTATTGTTGTTCTGGCAGTTTCCGGCATTATTTTTATGATTTATCAATTTTGGAAAACAAAAAAAATGATTGAAATCGAACGAATGCGGGTCCAGATTGCCAGCGACTTGCATGACGACGTCGGCTCATCATTAACAGAGCTTGCACTTCAAACTGATTTTCTGCAAATGGGAGATCTATCCGATAATGTGAAACGGACACTAAAACAAATAGGAGAACACAGCCGGAAAATAGTATCAAGCCTTGATGATATTGTCTGGTCTATAGATGCAAGAAACGATACCGTTGGTGACTTAACTGACCGGATGCAGGATTATGCGCAAAGTGTTCTCGGAAGAAAAGCAGTTGAAATTCTTTTTGATTTCAATGAATTGGAAATGGACAAAAAAATCCCCGTACATGTAAAAGAGAATATTTATCTGATATATAAAGAGGCTATCAACAATATATCAAAGCACTCAAACGCTAACAGGGTAGAGGTTGAATTAAAACTGAAAAATAATAAATTAAAATTGTGTGTGGATGATAATGGCAAGGATATATCTGAACACCGGAAATCCGGCCAGGGACTCAGGAATATGAAACTGCGGGCAGAAAGAATTGGAGCCCATGCACAATTTAAAAATAGTGATGGATTCAAAGTAATAGTTACAGGAAATCTTTAAAACTTTAAATTTATGACAGTCGTCGGAATTGTAGAAGACAACAAAAAAATCAGAGACCTGATTCAGCGTTATCTTGATATGCAGGATAATATGGAATGTCCTGTTGCTGTTGATTCAGTTGAAGAAATGCTGGATTATCTTAAAACATATGATGTTCCGGATGTTCTGCTAATGGATATTCAATTGCCGGGCATGTCCGGTATTGAGGGTATTAGCATCATCAAAAAAGATAATCCGGAAACAGAAATCATCATGCTCACTGTTTATCACGATTCGCATAAAATATTTAATTCACTTTGTGCAGGGGCATCCGGTTATTTACTTAAGCATACATCACTACCTGAAATAAAAGAAGCTATTGATAAACTGATGGAAGGCGGAGCTCCAATGTCACCTCAAATTGCGAGAAAGGTGATTAATCATTTTAGTGAAAACAATGCCCCAAAAGAAAAAAAAGAGAGTATGCTAACTGAAAGGGAACAGGACATTGTAAATGGACTGGTAGATGGTTTAAGCTATAAATTAATTGCTGCTCGATTTGATATTTCTATAGATACTGTAAGAGCTCACATACGAAATATTTATAAAAAGTTGCATGTAAATTCCAAAGCGGAGGTTATTACCAAATCACTGCGTGGTGAAATTTAACAAAAAAATATCGCATGAAAATGCGATATAAATACGTTAATTAATTGGATATCTTGGATTGAAAGGAGGAAAATAACTCGAAATAAACGAGGTTGATTATGGATCGAATGCTATTAAAAAATATTGGGTTATTAATAATTGCGGCACTTCTAACAAGCAGCTGTTACACAGAGCTGCAGACAGTAGAAAGGCATGTAGTCGTTAAAGAGAGGGCTGAAAAACCGGTTTATTCCGAAAAGGAAAAATCTGAACAAGAACCGGTTGAACGTATTATAGAGGCTACCGATGAAGAAAGTTATCTTGAAGGGTATGAACACGGAATTGAAGATGGATATCAGGAGGGCTGGACTGATGCCGAAGCGTATTATTTTAAGGATTATGAAACAGCACAATTTTACAGGAAACATCATGCAGCTTTAGGGCATCGATCTTCAGGAATTACCTATATCCACAATTATTATGGATTTGGTTATCCGGCATACGCATTCACAGGATTCTATTCGCCGTATTACTTCCATAGCGGATTTTATTATCCTGTAGTTTATTACCCGGTATCTGGATATTATTTCGGATATAATTATTACAGATATCCTCATTATGGACGCCCCTTTTTCGCATTTGGCTTTCATCGTCCCTTTTTCTTTGGCCTGTTTGTTCACCATGGATCGTTTACTTCAGTAAAATCAGGAATAAGCAGAACACAAACAGTCAGAACTTCCGGTTTAGCTTCAAGAGGTACTACCCGTGACAAGAGAGTCAGAAGTGATGCCCGATCAACAAATAATACCCGTGGCATCAGAAGTGGAACTGTGGATCGCGGAGACCGGACATCCGTTCGAAATGATGCAACACGCACGGGCAGAACCGGTCTTATCGACAGAAGAACCCGTGTAAGCAGTAATGAAGGTAGATCAACCATCAGATCCCGAACAAGTACTATAAGAAACAATGTGAGAAGCCGGATATCACCACGTTCAGAGATTCGTAACAGAAACAGCAGTAACCGGGGGGTTCTTAACCGTTCTGCCCGGACTTCATCAAGCCGTGGAACATTGAACAGATCTTCAAGATCATCTTCAAGCCGCGGAACGGTTACCCGATCGTCGAGGTCTTCATCGAGCCGGGCTACAACAAGAAGTTCAAGGTCATCCGGCAGAAACAGGTAAAAAAGCAAGCAAACAAGCAAGAGACAATAGATTCATAAGAAAGACGTAAAACAATAAGAATAAGCGGGTTAATTATTCTTGTACATTATGTGCAGCTTATGTTGTGGCAAAAATTAATATTGGCAATCATTCTGCTGTTTTTGGCAGCTTATCCTCTTTATAGCCAAAATGAAAATAACCCTATTCTTTTTAGTAATCAGGCTATATTATTAGGTGACCAGAGAGGTGCTTATGATCCTGTAACCATGATTTTACCCGGAATGGCCCTTGCATCCGGATTTGGATCTTATCTTGATAACCCGGCTTCTGTCGCACTATTTGACGAAGGTTTATTGGAATTGGGCCTTGCTTTCAGAAGAGTTGAAGAAGACAGCCGGTTTCTTGGTAATACACAAAATTTTTCTGATAACCAGACGACTGTTTCAAATGTTGGATTGGTGTACAAGGTTCCCGTTGAACGGGGAAGCTTCGTTTTCGGAGGCGGATTTAATCAACAATCTTTCTTTAACCGTGCATTATCCTTAAGCGGAAGAAATTTAACGGCATCCATAACGGATCAATTAAAAATCCACGGGAATACATTTGAAGAAATCGCATTCAATTCATTTGCAATCGATTATGGTGATGCAGACGAATCATTTCTCGAATCGATATTCAGAATTGGTTTTGAATCATTTCCGGGAATCAGCCAGGAGGCTGAAATTACTACCAGTGGCTATACGGGTGAATTTGCAGGCTTTA
>JBHJOO010000502.1:0-11251 GCA_050329675.1 Balneolaceae bacterium | reverse complement strand
CAAACCGCTTTCAGTAAATATTACTTTCAGACCGGGCGTGCATTCCAGCCGAATTTTGATAACAAAAAATCAATATTGGATATTGAATTCCGCAGGTATGTGCTGGCAACGTATGCCAGAGATCTTGGAATCGATCGGGATGCAAGAAGCAGGCATTTTTATGGAATGATGCAGCGAAAGGCCTGGGCAGAGGAGTATCTGAACAGAGAAGTACTGGCTGATGTTCAGGTGTCCGATAGTGATACGCGCGAACTGTTTCGCAGGTATAACACCCGCCTTCGGGCCTCCCACCTCTATGCCCCTGATAAAAAAACCGCTGACTCACTTTATCAATTGATTCAGGATGGCATTGCTTTTGAAAAATTGGCTGAGGATGTTTTCAATTCCAGATATCTTGCCCAAAACGGTGGTGACCTGGGGTTTTTTACAGTTGATGAAATGGACATTGCTTTTGAAAATGCTGCATTCAATATGAATGTGGGGGACATATCATCACCGGTAAAAACGGAACAGGGTTACAGTATAATCAGGCTCGATTTCAAAAAAACCATACCCATTATAACAGAGTATCAGTATGCATCACAAAAGCATCAGCTTGAATCACTTGCCTACAACAGAAATATTGAATTGGCTACACGTAAACACCTTGAACAGACTGTTTATGCAATAAATATTGATGACCGGGTAATTGAAAAACTCTGGAGTGATGTTTCTTCAAACCGTTCAATCTTTCTCACGGAAGGAATTGAAACTGAAAACTTTGAAGCATTAACAGACATGAATAAGGATTTAATTTTAGCTGAGTATGGCAGTTTTCAATTTACTCTTGAGGATTTTCTTAAAGAAGCGTATTTCACTCCTGCAGAATCACGCAGCCGAATTTATACCGGTTATCGGTTTAACAACTTTGTCAAGGGGTTAATTTACAGATCATATATAATTGATGAGTTTAAAAAGTCTCCTCACTTTCATGATCCAACTGTTCAGGAATCAATCGACTTTACATTTTACGGATATCTGAATCGCAGAGTAACGGAGCACCTGAGGGAGACTATTCAGGTGTCGCGGAATGAGCTGATGCAGGAATATTTTAAAAATCAGGAGATGTATGATTACCCGCTCAGATTAAATCTTGCCCGGTTAGTTGTAGATAATCAAGACCTTGCCCACGAAATTCTTGATAAATTGAAATCGGGTGAGGCATGGTCTGAATTGTTACAAAAACACACACTGTTAAATCAGGATCTTAATGTGGATGGAGAAATGGGCATGCGTGTTATTAATGAATTGGGAGTTCACGCCACAAAAGTTCTGGACATGGAAAAAAATGATTACAGAGGCCCATTTGAATATCACCTTCCGGGGCAGTGGGTAATATTTAAAGCTATTGACAGGGATGAGCCCAGGCCTGCGAATTTTGAAGAAGTCATTGATCTTGTAGAAGATGTTGTACGTGAAGAGAAAATAAACAGGCAGCGTAAGCAAATTATTGATGAAGTAAAAGAACAACACGGTGCAGTTCTTTATTTGGAAAAACTTGAAAATTTAACACTAAAACTATAAGGCGAACATGGAGTATATTTACAAAAAAGTCGTCTTTTTACTGATTACGTTTTTGTTTCCGGTAATTGCATATACCCAGTCAGGTACGATTGCCGGAAAGGTGACAGAAACCGGAACAAATGAGCCATTAATTGGAGCTACAGTTTCAATTCAGGGTACCACACTCGGAGCAACTGTAGATATGGATGGCAATTACAGAATTCTGAATGTACCACCCGGACTTTATGTCCTTGAGGCAAGATTTCTCGGTTTTGCGACAGTTGTCGTTGAAGAGGTAGTTGTCCGGACTGATCTAACCACAACTCAGGATTTTCAGTTAAGAGAAGAAATATTTCAAGGTGAAGAAATTACTGTTGTAGCGGAACGGCCGGTAATAATTCGGGATCTTACCTCATCCGAATCGAGGGTGAGCAGTGAGGAGATAAAGAAACTGCCTGTGCAGGAAATAGGTGATATAATCCGGTTACAGGCCGGAGTAAATATTGGTGATGACGGCCAGTTACATATCCGCGGCGGCCGTTCTTCCGAAGTTTCCTATGTAGTAGATGGAATACGCGTCAGTGATGATTTTGATCGCAGTCAGGGCCTTCGGATCGAAAATGAGTCCATAGAGGAACTACAGGTAATAACCGGCGCATTCAATGCAGAACATGGCCAGGCGATGTCAGGTATTATAAATGTAGCTACAAAATCCGGAACGAACAGATTCGAAGCAACAGGCCGTGCATGGAGCGGCAGTTACCTCGTGTCAAATTCAAATCTCTATGATGGACTTTCTACCGGTTTTTCAGACCTTAATCCGGCGAGAATGTATAACGCGAGTGCCTCTGTTTCTGGGCCCATTATCAAAGACAAATTAACATTTTTTATTACAGGCAGAATCTTTGAAAATGAAGGATGGCTTACCGGGCGTAACGCATTTTCACCACAGGGAGCATTTTCTGAAAATATTCCTATTGATACCGATTTTAATGAATTCAGAACTATATACGGGCAGAGAGTAAATCTTAATGATCCCTGGATATCGCTTGACACACTGGATGCACAGACACTGGTTTTATCTGACAGTGGCAGGAGGGACAGCTCTCTGGTAAATATGAACAAATTTAATTCATACAGCACCCAGGGGAATATACAAGTCCGGCCAACAAGCTATTTAAGATTTAATCTGATCGGATCTTACGGATTTGAAGAAGGTGGCAGTTTTAGTCAGCAGCGCAGGCTGGTTCCCCTCGGCCTCTCAAGTTTCGAAAGGGAAAATTACTCTGTAAATTTAAAAACAACTATTACTCCATCTACCAATACATTTTTAACTTTAAATACGGCAACGACCCGGAATCAATTTAAAAACAGATTGTTTGATGATCCGTTTGATCCGAGGTTTTTCAATTTTAATAACATTGATGTTCGTGATCCGAATGAAAATCCGAGATTTCAAAACAAGCAGCCCGGACAGCAATTCCAATTTGATCAGGTTGGAACGGATAATAACTTTTTTAGCCGTTCAACTCAGACCTTTATCGGAAAAGCAGAGATTTCCAGTCAAATTTCACACCGTCATTTCATAAAAGCCGGTGTTAATGTTCAGGCTGATGTGGTCAAGTTCAACAGTTTTAATCTGCAGCCATTTTCCGATGACCCAACCAGAATTAACGGTCCGGGGGGCAGGTTGCTGAGCGAATTGACTCCCGAAGAACGTCGTATAATCGAATTGGGAATTCCTTCACTTGAAACTGCAAACAACAGCCGTTTCACCAGAAAACCCGTTAATTTCAGTGCCTATATACAGGATAAAATTGATTTTGATGACTTCATAATTAATATCGGTTTGAGGTATGATTTATTCCAGCCTAATGCATTAATACCAGCTGATCCCATGGATCCAGACATTACAAATCCAACGCTGCAGGCTAACAGGGAATTTACAAGAGAAGAAAGGGAAGAGTTCTGGTGGAAAAAAGCATCGGCAAAATCCCAGCTCAGTCCGCGCCTGGGGGTATCCTATTCTTTCAGCGACAGAGGTCTTGTTTTCTTTTCATATGGTTATTTCTTTCAGATGCCTGCATACTCATTTTTGTTTGAAAACAGTCAGATTCTTCTTGAAGAAAGCAGCGGTGTTTTTGGAATTTTCGGAAATCCTGACCTCAAACCGGAAAAAACAATTCAGTATGAAATTGGTTTTAAATATGAAATTTTTGACGGTACTGCACTTGAAACCACAGCATTTTATCGTGACAGCCGGGATTTCGTATCATCAGGTGAAATCGAGAGAACACATATTCCGGCTGTAAATTATGCAACATGGATTAATCGTGATTTTGCCAATACAAAAGGGATTACTGTTGCACTGAATCAGTCTCTCGGCCGACAGGTGAGCTTTGGAGTGGATTATACATACACCCTTGCAGAAGGCAGTAATTCTGATCCTGCTGCTGAATTTAACCTTGCCGTATCCAGGAACGATCTTACCGGCCAGTCGCTTACTAAATTTGTACAATTATTAGACTGGGACAGGTCTCATATTTTAAACACACGGTTCTTTTTTGCAGGTAAAGACTGGGGTGCCAATTTTGTTGGAAGATTGCTTACCGGTACTCCATTTACACCTTCCACTCCCTTTACAGCCAGAACAGGGCCTACTGCTTCGGTCAGAGATTTAAGAAATACCCAACGGCAGCCTACTAATTTCACAATTGATCTGAATGCTTTTAAGGATTTCAGGTTCAGAGGGGCAAATTTCCAGGTGTTTCTGAATCTATTTAACATACTTGACAGCGAAGTAGTAAACAGTGTATTTGCCGACTCAGGCAGTCCCGACCGCCCGCTTATTATACCGGGTACTTTTGATGAAGGTTTTTTCAATGATCCCGGCAGATTCGGTGAACCAAGACGCGTGCAGCTGGGTGTTCAATTATCATTTTAAACGTAATCTTATTCCATATTTAATAATGAAGTTTATAACCATAATTTTTTTAATAGCCCTATTTGGCTTCGTGCCGGTCGAGCTTTTTTCACAAAATTCTAATGGCGGGCATGTGCCAGGTGATGAACGTTCATCTTTTCCAGCCAGAAAGAAATCCATTATGGATGGGAATCAGTTGAGGGCAACCTATCATAATACCGGACACGCAGGGCGAACCGGAGGACAAAGTACAGATGAATTGCTTTTTGAGTTTCCCATAAACACGGGCAGAACCTATATGTTTTTTACTTCTGTTATGATTGGCGCAACGGTGGAAGACCAAACATTAAATAATGGAACAAGATTTCCAATTGTAAATGTAGCTGATTTCAGAACATCACCTGAAGGACGTTCCTGGGCAATGAACCCACTTATCGGATATCAGAGAGAAGATTCTAATGAAATGGCGAGAAGCGACCGGGGCCCCAGATCACCTCTGGGTAACACATGGCCAGATTTCTGGCCGGATAAACTCCGGGATGGCGGTGACGGATGGCCCGGATCCTGGAACGGTTTTTTTGGCCGTGACCAGTTTAACGCCGATCTCGAATTTTTTTATCGGGCCGGTGATGATTTATATGATCGATTTGCATCAAACGGAAGGTTTCGACCGGATAATACAGACCCTTCAAGGGGCGGCTTGGGTATCATATTGGATACAAGGGTATTAGCATGGTCACAGGTATTGGTAAATGCAATTCACTTTAACATTTTTGAAATTTTTAATGATTCATCATTTGATTATCCCCGGGTAGCATTTGGGCTTTGGATTGCTGATCTGATTGATCAAACAGCTTCCAACGACCAGCCTATATTTGACGATTTGAGAGCGATTGCCTTTTTGACCGATCTGAACAGAGATCAGCCCTCGCCGGCATTCGGCCCGGGTGAAAGAATCGGGGAGATGTCACTCCAATTCCTGGAAACGCCTGGTAATGCATTTGATGGCATTGATAACGATGGTGACAGTAATACTTTTGATCCATTCGATGCACAGTTTTTTAATCCGGATAATGCGGATCTTTATACACCTCTGACTATTGAAGGTGGTGGTTTCTATACACGTCAGGAGCTTGTTGAGGAGGTGATTCCGCAATTTACACCAGCTGATTTTCAATCAAGAACCGTTTGTGAAGGAGACAAAATTGTCCGGATTCTTGATAATGGCGACCGTGTTATTGAAGCCTATCCCGAAGGAGGCGGCGTTATAGAAACATTTGGAGGCGGTAGAGTTGTGTTAAACCCGGGTTGCACCTCTTTGGTGGAAGATATATTTCCTGAAGGTGATCCGCTCTTTGGCATACACATCGATGGGTTTGATAATGATCTTGACGGTTTAATTGATGAAAATCGCCCCAATCATCTTGAGAAACAGACTTTTCTAAGAGGGGCCGGGCAGCAGGATATGCCGGTTGTACAGCCACTGCGCCATATCAATTATCTCCATTTTGAAATTGGAGATACCCTGAAAAGAGGCCTGATAGTGCCCAACAGATTAATCAGGGAACGAATGGCTGAAGATGAAGACTTCAGCAGGCTTATCACCGATTATCAGGATATGCTGAATGAACTACACGGAGAGAACAATCCTCCCGGATTTTTTGACGATTACTTCTTTACCTATCATACAGCTGCACCGATGATTGATGAAAGCCGATTCGATTTTTGGGATAACGACCGTGATTGGCTGGCAACTCTTGATGACGTTGGTATTGAAGGAGATCCTGATAGACCCAGCAGGGGAGCTGGCGATGGTTTTCCAACTTCGGGTGCCGGCACGCCATTTCCCGGTGAACCCGCCATTGATAAAACCGATCCCTCCGAATCGGATATGCTGGGCGTAACAAGGGCAACAATATTTCCGGCAGGTTCACTAAATGCAAATCTTGATGCCAGAATCTGGAATAACAGAATGATTCCCGGAACATTCGACAGAGCCGCTGATCCCGGAACAGATTCCGATTTATTCGTTTCATCCGGCCTTTTTCCTTTAAACAGAGGTGAAAGACAGGGCTTTGCTGTTGCTATAACAGCGGTTCAAACAAATAGCCCAACCCGGCAGGGTGACAGAGATCAGTCTTTTCGTAATCTTGCACAAGCCAATGTAGCCTTTGAAGCTGACTTTCAATTTGCAAGAGCCCCTGATCCGCCAATCGTTACTGCTGTTCCAGGTGATGGATTTGTTACCATTTACTGGGACGACAGTGCCGAGGACTCTTTTGACAGATTTTTAGCCAGGCTCACCGGCAATGGATTTGATTTTGAAGGGTATAAACTTTACAAAGCCACAGATACCGCCTTTGAAGATGCACGGGGCATTACGGATGCATTCGGTAATCAGACCTTCCTTACGCCTATAGCTATATTTGACAGGCAAAACGGTATCAGCGGACTGCATCCGGTTCCGGTGAACGGTGTCCAATTTAATATGGGTAATGATTCCGGTTTGCAATATAGTTTTGTTGACACGGATGTAAATAATGGCAAACGATATTTTTATGCTGTCACATCGTTTGATTTCGGTTTTGCTGAAGGCGGAATAGCACCTTCAGAATCACCCATGCAAATCAGTGAACAGCCCGATGGTACCATTACTTTCGGCCAAAATGTTGTGTCAGTCAGGCCATCGGTATCCCAGGCTGGACTTATAAGCCCTGAAAATCCTGGAGCAACACTTGTTCGGGGCTCACCGGGCGGATCAGTTACGGTTGATATCGTCGATCCACAGATATTAAAACCGGATAATCTGTACAGTGTAGTTTTTGAGGATACGTTAATCGTTACACCTAATCCCAATATACCTGATACCATTAAAACCAAGAACTTTTCACTGATTAACATTACGGGCGGTATCATGGATACTCTCATTGACCGCTCCGTCAGATTTAATGGCGAACCGCTACCTGTTACAGAAGGATTCAGGTTAAGAGTACAGAACGTAACACAGCTTGGAATAAACCAGGCACTTACCGGCTGGTCATTTACAGGTGAAATGCAGCCACACAGACAGCAGGTTATTCCCGCAAATGTAAGACAGAAAGCTGCCGACTATATGATTGTGGTTGATGAACTCGGCTTTGGCCAATCCAGCGACAGGGAAATTGAACGCGCACCTGGAATTTTTGGCAGTTTCCCTTCAATACCTACAAATTTTAAAGTTTATAATACATCGGAAGACAGGGAACTTGAATTCGCATATTTCCCGACCCCAAGGCCTACCTCGGCAGTGCCGGAGGCAGGAGAACCTGGGGAGTTTTCCGCGTTTGTGTTCTCAGGCGGCGCACGCTCAGATGTGATCTGGTTTATCGAAGATTTCAGAAATGAAGAAGATGTGGCCACCTATTCGGTTTCAATGAGTGCAAACACAAGGCTTGTGGATGGCGTTCGTGAGGCCATAAGCAGAAATCCACAGCCGGGCGATACGCTTTTTATTTCTATCAATAAACCATTCCAGCAATCAGATGAGTTTCAATTTCGTCTTGGTGAAACCAATATAGCACGTATCGATCAGGAAAAAGCGAAGCTGGATATGGATAATATTAAAGTTGTTCCTAATCCATACATCGTTACCAATCCGTTTGAACCACGGGCAACAAACACCAATCCCCAGCAGCAGAGGGAACTGCACTTTACACATTTGCCGGTGCCATCAACACTGCGAATTTTTACCGTATCCGGCTTCCTTATTCGCGAAATAAAAATAGATGAAGCCAATGTAAGAAGAGTAGGCGGGGATTTTGGAGGCACCTATGTGTGGGATATGCTTACACGGGATAATCTTGAAATTTCTTACGGTGTTTACCTCTTTCATGTGGATGCACCCGGTGTTGGTGAAAAAACAGGAAAATTTGCAGTAATTAAATAGGCGATTATAATGAACATAAAAACGATCATACCATGTATTCTCCTGATTCTGGCAGGCTTTTCTTTTCAGGATAAAGTTGTTGCCCAGGATGTGAGTAAAGTGGGTACAACAGCCTCACAGTTTTTACGTATACCGGTTGGTGCGCGGGCTTCAGGAATGGGAGGGGCCATTGCAGCTGATGTTAAAGACGCATCAGCCATGTATTGGAATCCTGCGGGGCTTGCGGATATCAAGTCAAATGAAATCATGGTAGAATATGCCGACTGGTTTCTGGATATCAATCACAATTATGTAGGAATTGCGATTCCGACAAAAACCGGAGTGGCAGGGCTTCATCTTATAGCTTTGACAATGGGTGAATTTGAAGAAACCACTTTCGACCTGCCGGAAGGAACGGGACGTACTTTCGATGCATATATGATTTCAGCTGGTGTTTCTTACGCCGCTTATCTTTTTCCGAAATTCAGGCTTGGCGGTACAGTGAAGTTTGTGCATGAAAAAATATTCGACACGTCGGCAAGTTCTTTTGCATTTGATATCGGTACTATTTACGATCTGCCGTTTTTTGGCCTTCGCTTTGGAGTTAGCCTTACCAACTTCGGGCCTAAAATGAATCTGGATGGAGACGGACTTATATTACCTGTTGATGTCGACCGTGGATCAAGCGGTAACTTTATTTCTGATGGAAAACTTAGAACAGACGATTTTGAGCTGCCTCTTATGCTGCGAGGCGGGCTGGCCTGGGATCCATATAAAAACGACCGTATCAGAACAACCATTACAGTGGATGGTACCAGCCCGAATGATAATGTTCAGAGTGTAAGTGTGGGGGGTGAAATTGCTTTATTAAATGAATTATTTGTAGTTCGAGGAGGTGCCCCATTTCTGGGCCTCCGAGATCGTGTCCAGGAGTTCAATCTTGGATTGGGAATCAATTATGGATTCAACGACTTAAATCTGCGTTTTGGGTATGCCTTTGAATCCTACCAATACCTTGATTCGGTGAACCGGATCTCGGTACATGTATTATTTTAAAAACGGAATAAACCGTTAACTAATAACTAAAAATGGAGTAACAATGAAAACAGTTACAAAAGCTCTATCGATACTGGTCATTTTCCTGATGGGAACCGCCGGTACGATGTGGGCTCAAGACGTCACGGATATCGCTGACGCCCGAACCCAGGATGGGGAAGTTGTTACCATAGAGGGTATTCTAAATACACCCGATTATGGTTTCAACAACAATCAGTTCTTTATGCAGGATGAAACCGGTGGGATTAATGTATTTATTCCTGGTTCAGTTGGCTTCGGACTAAATTCAACTGCCGATTCGCCTTTTTCCAGGGGTGATATAGTGAAAATTACCGGAACCATCGGTTCCTTTAACAGCCAGGTTCAAATTCAGCCTGCCGAACAAACCGATGTTGAGATCATCAGCAGTGGAAATACACTGCCCGACCCCGTAAATATCACTGAAGAAGAACTTACCGTCGACAGTCCCTTTCAGGGAATGCTGGTCCGGCTTGCCACTACATCACTTGCCGAAGGAGAAGTATGGCCGGCAGATGCTCAAGTCAGTAGTGGTGTAAATGTAAATGCGGTTTTTGGTGATACCAGTTACCAAATCCGGATTGACCGGGACGAATCATTCTTTGACGGAGCACCGGAACCAACCGAAAAATTTGTTCTGGCCGGTCCGCTTGGCAGGAATAATGATGATGTTCAGGTTTGGCCGTTTGTTCAGTCCGACATTCAGAATATTGTTACCGTAACTTTCAATGTAAATACGGCAACCTTTCCTGATACACTGAAATCAACAGATGTGGTTCAGATCAGAGGTGGTATTAATGAAACACTTAATGGAGCTGCTTATGCCGGAGCTACGGTGACATGGGATTCCGGTACTGAATGGGTTCCTGAAAACCAGGGTGGTGATTTCTGGAGCTTTACGACAGAGTTTGCCGCAGGCCAGACAATGAATTATAAATACTGGGGTGGATCATCACTTGATGACGGACTTGCCAATGCAAATGAAGTAGGATGGGAAAGCGGCGATAACCGTGAATTTTCGGTTGGACTTGAGCAGACTGAAGATATCGAGCTGGCCCTCACATGGTTCGAAACACGAGACCAGGCACCATTCGAATCATTCGAAGACAGCCTCACCGTTTTCTTCCGTGTAAATGTTGGAGCGTTTGTCCAGGACGGAACCTTTGATCCTGAGGCTGAAGATCAATTTGTAGGTATCCGTGGTGCCGATCCGTTTCTTGACTGGGGCGTAACCATTCCTTTTGATCTGGAGACACGACATGCCAATTCAGGTGATAACTGGTTCTATTCAGGTGTAGCCAGAATTGACAATGCCGGAGCCGATACTTTAAAAGGTACAAACATTGCTTACAAATACGTCATCGAAGTTGGTGAATCTGTTGTTTGGGAAGATGGACCCGACAGAATTTTTGTATTCCCCGAAGCCGATTCAACCGTTCACTGGCGCTTTTTCAGTGATACACCACCGACTACAGGACAGATCGTGACAGCCAATGTGGATTTTTCTGTTAATGTTGGAATTCTTGAAGGCCTTGGATTTTTTAATTCGGGAATCGGGGATGCCGTACATACACTTGGAGATTCTCCTATTACATGGGATGTTAACGAAAGTACTCAAATGACATTTGACAATGTGGATCTGACCTGGAGGTTTTCAAAAGAAATAACAAAAGCTGCGAATACAACCTTTAAGTATAAGTACTTTATTGCATTTGATGAATCGCGCCAGGATCCGATGTCGGAGAATTATATACCGGGCATTCCGGAAAACCTGTTTGACTTCGGTTTTGAAGAGCCGGTAACGACAG
>JBHJOO010000077.1:0-4019 GCA_050329675.1 Balneolaceae bacterium | reverse complement strand
CATGAGTCCGGATGATCTTTCTTAGTTTGTCGCGCACTCCGGCTGATTCATTCACCCATTCTGCCACAATATCAAGAGCAGCAACAAATGCAGCTTCCGGACTGGAAATATCTTTATCGGGATCAGTGAATTTTGAAGCAAATTCAAGAGGGTCACCTTTTTCAATTTTCTGATCCCATACCATCCGTGCAAGGGGCTCGAGCCCTTTTTCTTTTGCCATATCACCCCGGGTTTTACGTTTTTGCTTGTAAGGCAGGTAGAGGTCTTCGAGCGTTTTCAGATCGATACTGCTTTCAATTTTTTGCTGCAGATCTGCTGTCAGTTTTTCCTGGTCCCGGATACTTTTTAAAATGGTTTGTTTCCGTTTTTCGATGGTTCGGTGGGAGTCAATCAAATCGCGAACATCGCGAAGCTGATCTTCATCCAGGCCTCCAGTCGCCTCCCTGCGATATCGGGCAAGAAACGGGATCGTAGCACCTTCATCCAATAAACCGGAAACCGTTGAAACCTGTTTTGAAGAAATGGAAAGTGTATCCGCTATTTGTCGAAAAATCTGAGAATCGTTCATGGAAATGGTATATTCATTGGTAATTAAAAATAACCAGTTAATCTGAAGAAACCCACATGAAAAATGATTTGAATGAATTAAGAAAGAGCGCTGCCCTAATTGCAAGATCGGGTGGTGATTCAACACTCAAATATTTCAAAAAATCATTTAACCTGGAGTTCAAAGATGAT
This sequence comes from Balneolaceae bacterium, assembly GCA_050329675.1. Classification (GTDB taxonomy): domain Bacteria; phylum Bacteroidota; class Rhodothermia; order Balneolales; family Balneolaceae; genus CAYVBJ01. The sequence continues at coordinate 3,281 of JBHJOO010000077.1, read as the reverse complement.
GAATCACCCGTTACAAATGCGGATAAACAGGCTGAAATAGTGATTCGTGAAGCCATCAGGAAAAAATATCCTTCACACGGAATTATAGGCGAAGAGTTCGGGATTGAAAATCAGAACAGTGATATTGTCTGGATTATCGATCCCATTGATGGAACTCAATCTTTTATACACGGGGTTCCATTTTATACGACATTGATTGGCATTATGGTAGATGGAGTTCCGTCAGTTGGTATCATTTATGCACCGGCACTTAATGAAATGGTATCAGCGGCTACCGGTGGAGGTGTTACGTTAAACGAAAAAGAGTGCAGGGCACGACCATGTGATGATATCCGGAAAGCCACTTTTTTAACAACTGATTTTGAGAATATCGAAAAATTTGGATTTCAGCGTCCATTCCGAAAACTGTTACATGCTACGCGGGTACACAGAACCTGGGGTGATGCATACGGCCATCTGATGGTTGCCACCGGCAGAGCTGACATTATGTTTGATCCGATTCTGAAGATTTGGGATGCCGCCGCTTTATTACCTGTAGTTACCGAAGCAGGCGGCTCGTACACGGATGTTCACGGTAAAAAAACGATTGAAACAGGAAATGCAATTTCGTGTACAAAGGGTTTGGCTGAAGACGTTATAAAGATATTTAGTGAGTAAAATACGGGAATTGCGGTGCTGTATGGAAAAGGTTTCAGGTGTGAGGGGTGTGTTCGCGGTGCGTACCTGAAAACCCCGGATTCCCGCTTAACTAATAAAGATTCCTTTTAAAGCTTATTTTTATCAAAAAGAGATTATCCAAAAAAAGAATTTTATAAAACTGAAGAATTGAGAATTAAATTATATGAAAAGGAAAGTATTTCTATCCATTTTGATCATTTTACTGGTATCGCTGAGCGAATTGGCAAACGCTCAGAATTTTGAATTTGATTATGAGTCGTACCCTGTGCTCAATGTAAACTTTGATCATCTCGATCTTGAATTGATGATTCATGAAGATGGACTGATTGAGGGAGAGGCAGTTTACGATATCACGTTCAGAGTAAGTGGCGTGGACACTATTACCCTGGATGCTGCCCGGATGGATATCCGGCGAGTATTTCTGAATGATCAAATGGCTGAATATAAATCAGGGGATGACCAGCTTGTTGTATTTACCAATGAAAGCTACAACAGGGGTGACAAACTCAAGCTGAAAATCGGATATACAACAAATCCCGGATTTGGGATCCACTCAAAAGACGGGGAATTTTTTCAGACTTCAATGTTGCCAAAAAGCACCAGGCATTGGCTGCCTGTTAAAGATCATCCGAGAGTTCAATTTACAACCGGTATAACGCTCACATATCCTTCGGGGTTTACGGCTGTTGCTACTGGCAGAACATCAGAAGGGGAGATCGTATCTGTGGACAGAGAGAGAGCTTTTTTCAGGTCAGACCATCCTGTTCCGGCAACCGGGCTGGCATTTACTATCGGAAATTTTGAACAGTTCCAGGCCACGGTGGGCCTTCATCAGATTCACTTGTATCTGTCAAAAGATGCAAAACTGCGGCCTGAGCGCAATGGAGAACTACTGGATGCTGCCTATCTCGCATTCAGGAATGCGGAACAGAAAACCGGAGTTGGCTATCCCTGGAGAGTAATTCATATTGTAGTAATGAATGATGACAAGTGGGAGATAAAAAATTATGGGGCAGGTGTTGTATTTGCCTATGAAAATGCCGGAGATTTAGAAAATCAGATACGTTATGGTGTAACGGCCCAGTGGGCCGGTGTAATGATTCGGGAAGAGCAGTGGAATGAAGCAGAATCCGTAAAACACCTTCAGGGCTGGCTGATGCAGGATAATGCAAATAGAAGATTGAAAGCTTCGATGAACGGGAGTACCTATTCTGAATTTTCACCCGAGATTCAGCAGCAGTACAATCATTTTTTACAATCTGATGATCAGAGCCTGTTTAATGAAACGATCCAAATTACGGCCCCCAGGTTATTCAGGGAGAAACGGGGAACCTATAACTGGCGACAATTTGCAACAGAACTCTATTCTGAAACAGGCCAGCGGTTTTTTGAACCACCTGCAATATCATTGGCTGAAGATACAGTGGAAAATGAGAAAATGGAGAAAGTGATTTATTTTGCCGATCTGGAATGGAATGATGACGAGGGTGTCGTTGAAATTGCAATTACTGCTAAAAACTCTGCTGTTCAGGAACTTGTTACGGCAGAGATTATAACATACTATTTTGAAGATGTGCAGCGGCGTGAAATCAGTTTTAGTGGATCTGCGGAAACAATCAGAATGAATGTGAATCCAACAATTGAATATATGAAGGTTCAATCACTGGAAGGAAGCCGGGTTGAATTTGAGGAAGAGAAACCTTTTTTATTCTGGATAAACCAGGTGCGTAGTGATGAGAGTACAAAATCCCGGTTAGATGCTGCCAGAAAATTAAGGCAATTTTCCGATAATCCAGACCTGCAGCTTGCCATGATCGATCGCCTGAATGCAGAAGAGAATGTGGAGGTTCAGGCAGAAATTATACGCACACTGGCTGCTGTTACGGCAGGGGCTTCCGGTACAGAACAGATTTTTTTACAACGCCTGCGTGATAACAGCCCGCCGGAAGTACAGCTTGCCATAACTGAAGCCCTGGGTAATTATCCGGATAATGAAGAAGTTATAGGCGTATTGCAGCGAACGGTAATCAGGAGTTCTGAAAAAGAAGTAAAAGAGGCAGCAGTACACTCACTTGCCAGGGCAACCGGCCCCGACAGGTTTCTTAGAGTTACAGAGCAGCTGATTACCCGTGAAGAGGCGATACCGGTTATTTTTCCGTTACTAAATCATCTTTCTGAAAAGGGGATGAAAAATCAGGCGGTGGATATGGCAACTACTTTTTTGGGAGAGTTAAGCTCCTATTCTGTTCGCATAAGTGCACTTGAACTGATACTGACACTTGAAGATACAGCGGCATTTTGGGAAGAACGGCTGCCATCCATGCTGGCCGACAGTGATCCCCGTATTCGGCATGTGGCCATAGACGGTTTAAATTTCCTTCCGGAGAACAAGAAATCTGAATTCGTTGAGTCACGGTTATTTGAAGAGTACGATGGCCGTATTGCGGAAAAATTGAGATCCTTTAGACCTGAGATCGATTAATATGAAAATTAGTTTCAGAACTCCTGACTTTATATTTAAAAACACATCTGTCCAAAACGTTTTTTCCGAACCCGAAGGGTTCAACGTGAATAGCCCCGCATGAAATGCGGGGATTCAGAGA
>JBHJOO010000365.1:0-16478 GCA_050329675.1 Balneolaceae bacterium | reverse complement strand
ATGAAGGGCCCGTAAGCGGAGAAACCCTGTAGCCGGCATCATGTGCCATTTTTACCAATTTGGCTCCCGGATCAGCCACACACGGAGCCCCTGCCTCGGACAGCATACCGGCGTCACTGTTTTGCAGTAACCGGATAAAACTGAATACTTCTTTTTCCGGTGTTTTTTTATTTAAGACCCTGAATGTCATTTTAAAGTCTGGCAACGGGTGGTTAATCCACCTGAGGAAACTGGTGGCTGTTTTTACATTCTCAACGATGAAGCAATCAAGCTGATGGATTATTCGAATCGTATGATCCGGCAGAACAAGGTTTTCTTTTGATTTTCCAAGTGGCGTGGGAATAAGATAGAGAGTATTTCCGGGCATTTGTGTTTTATAAATTTGACGTCAGGTTACGTATCGGTTAAAACATCTCACTAAACCTGCTCAATTTGCAATATTTCTTCTCCATCCCGGATAATCCTGTTTGCATATCGCGTAGTCCATAAAGCAATCAGGATAACAACAGTTAAAGACAAGGCGGAAACGCCAATATTCACAAGCAGGACATTTTTCTGAAGTTCGAAAATTGGCAGCATGACAATTGGCTTGAGGGATGTTTTTTTATAACGAACAGGTATATATTCGCTATCCATTATTACCTGAGCCATTTGTACAGGAAGGGAAAGTTTTTCTTCCAGGATTTCATGAGCGCTGTTGGTAAAGCGAAGCACAACATAGCCATTTGTTTGAGCGGCAATCTGCTTAATGTCAAAATCAATCACTTCAGCCATATGGCTGTCTCCATTATCATAGGTATCAATTAATCCGTTGTATATAATTGCCTGATAGCCAATCTGCCATACAAAGTAAGCAGGCAGCAGCCATATGAGATATAAAAATCTGTATTTATTCATGTGTATTTGATGAAACTTTTTGCATCAGTTCAATTAATGCAGGATCGTAAATAAGGCGTTGTTGAAAATCCTGATGCATGTGATTGCTCGACATATGAAACCAGAACGAAATGGGCAGACGGTCGAAAAAAACTGCCTGAACTGTAGTATCCCCGGTATATAATGAAGTACCAAAATCTATCCCGTTTAATAATCCCATTCTGTTATCATATATCGCACCATAAACATTGTAATGAAGTTTTATTGTTTGTTCATCACCCGGCCATTGAATTATTTTTTTTAATTCCCTGCTTGTCTGTTCTGATAAGAAACTGTCATGCCACAGTTTCTCCAGGATCAATACCATTTCTTTCGCCGTTGTTTTTGGGAACATAGTGAGTGCATCTCTTTCCTGTTTAAATGTATTTCCAAGGCGGTTATTATTTAATTTTTCCAGATATGTTCTGCGAATATTTTCATTCGTTGCATAATTATCAGCAAATTGAATTACCAATAACTCTTTTTCATCTCTGGTGAGCGAATTCCAATGGTTCATTATCTCATTAAAAGACATTTCCCTGATATTTGGAGCTGCTGCGAGGTACAGGCCGGAAAAAGGAAGCGGGTTATCTGTATTCACAAGATCAAGGTCTTTCATAAAGTTTGCCCAGTACTCATAGCCTAATTTGAACCATAAATAATCGGAAAGAGCCGGTGAATTGTCTTTGGCAAGTATATCCAGGGCATTCCGGTAACTTATTTTTCCATTGACAAGCCGTTTTTCTTTTACAGCTCTGTTTTTTGATTCGCTATGGGCGGATTCATATACCTTTGGCAACAGATGCTGACTGGCCAGATCCCATTCAAACTCTGAATCCGGGTCGATTACATTGTTCTCAAATGCATTTAAATAACCGGCAATGATGAAAAAATTACTGATTGATCCCATTGGGCGCGGTGTTTCTTCGCCATAGTAAATTACCGAATCAGGTTTATTTATTACAAGGCTTGCCACGGATACATGCTGTGGATTTTCCCTGATATATTCAGTAAGGCCTTTCAGTGAGTAGGTTTTTTCAATCCATTCGCTGCCTTCGCTCATTGCGCTTCTGTTTTTAAAAAAAGTACTGAAGGCTTCGATGTTAAACAAAAATATAGAACCAAATACAAATACTGTAACCGTAAGGAACACTCCAATAAAAAGTGCAAGTCGTTTCATATTTCTGTTTAATTATCTGCCAATAAATTCATTAACCTGCAGAAGCCGGTAATACATACGCCGCTGGTCAAAAAAATAGGCAAACGTATGATATTGCTGCATGGTTCTTCTGAAGGCATCATCAAAATAGAGATCATTTACATGGTTGTCTTCAAACAGAACATATTTATAGAGATAGGATCCCTCTTTGATAATGGCATTGGCAACCCATCTTTCCAAATCCGGTTTATATGATAACCTCTGTGCTGATTGAAGTGACCAGTTATTAAAATCACCAACAAGATATATTTCTGTTTCGGGAGGCAAATATTCTTTTGGATTAAGTATAAATTTCACATTTGCATACCGGGACCTGACTCCGGTTGCAGGACTCCCGAACCTGTTTCCGGGCATGATATCCGTAAATGTAAAGCCCTGTGTGTCTTCATTCAATTCAACTAAAGGCGGAATGGCTGTTGGGTCAACGCTTAAAATTCTGGGGACATCCTGGGTAATTTCCGGTAATTCAAGCTTTATGAATTCATAATCGCCTGTAAATGCTTCCCGGCGTTCCAGCTGATAATAGGACTCATTAGGATTTGAAAAATCAAGCTCACCAGCAATTTTTCCACGGCCCCAAAATTGATTTTGGAAGAAATAGAATTGAAGGTCAAATTCGGGTTCATTTACAAAATCGGGTAACAAAAATCTGCTTTCAGGCAGATGGGTAATACGCATATCGCGCCGGGGGGCGGTAATAATCTGTACAGCTGAACGAATAGTTCCTTCATTTTCATGAATAAAAAAGGGCAGGCTGAAAAGTAAATTGCCTGAATCGAAATCTTCGACCTGCAGCATGTAATTTCCACTTGCTTTAAATTGAATCTGATCATTGGGAAATTCAAAAGTATATGTGCGATATACCGGCCTTCGTGAATCACTCAGGCGCCCTCCTCCAAATGTAATTTCATAAAATCCATCCTGGAAAAAATCCTGAGCAAGTGAAGAGCGGCTCCAGTCCGGATCGTGATGGGTAAATGAGATTCTGAATTGGCGGTTGTCAAACTGAAGATAATCAAACCGCAGATTTAACCTGTCGTTCGAGTTGAGCCTGATGATAGGAGCACTTCTCTCATTTCCTTTTTTGTAAAGCTGAATGGATTGTACAGAATTATCAAGCAGCAGCTGGCCGGGAGTATTAAACAGATCCACCGGAGCAGGCGTACGGCTGTCACTAACGATATTTCGTGACTCCCCACTTTTCAACAGATTGCATCCCCCAAAGGTTATTAATGCAATTGTTAAAACTATTAACCTGCTGTTATATATAGTAATCACCTTCAAATACAAAGACGGCCGATCCTTCAAGTTGAATGTTAAAATATTCTTTTGTGTTATCATCAAACGAAAAATGAATTGTTAACGTGCCCCCTTTGGTTTTTACGATGTAGGAAAAATCACCATTTTTTGATTTTTTCAAGTGATGCCATCCGATCGCTGAAGCAATAGCACCCGTTCCACAGGAAAGTGTAAGATTCTCAACACCTCGTTCATAGGTTTGCAGATGAAGTTCCTCTCTTTTTTTCCCGTAAATAAAATTCACATTGGTTCCTTTAGGCTCGAACATCTTATGATACCGGCAGGCACTTCCTTCTGTTATTAAGGTATCTTCATCTCCCAGCTTTTCAAAAGACTCCAAAGGTATTACCACATGCTCGGTGTTGGTATAAATTTTATATGCAATTTTACCATTCAAAGTAATGGTATTTACTTTTGTCCGTATCGGAAAATCAATGATAACAGAATCATCGAGGCATGTTGCTTTATAAACGGATTCATTTACACGGATTGTAAATTCATTTCCATACCCAAGCCATTTTGCAAATGCGGCTAAGCACCTGGCACCATTTCCGCACATTCCGGCATCACTTCCATCAGGGTTTTTATACAGCATTACCAGATTGCTTTTGTTTGATGAGTCTTCAGAAAGTGCAATAATGCCATCACTTCCAACACCAAATTTACGATTGCAAATAGATGGTGCAAGGCCGGCCAGCCATTCTTCGGTGATAGAATTATTCCTGTTATCTATCAGAATAAAGTCATTACCGGCACCTTGCATTTTTAAGAAATGTAGTGACATGATCGCTATTTATTTACTGAGTAAAAAATTCAAAATTGTGGGTTCTGAAGCTATTTGCATTGAAAATAAACGAAATGAATAATTAATTAATTGGTGAATGCCGGCAGATGTTTCCAATTCTCTGAATTTTTGATTACCGGTTCTTCTCCGCGCATGAGATAATAATAACGGAGTGACAGAGCCGTAAATATAAGCTTAAACTGAACATTTTGATACAAAAGATCTTTCAGTTCCTGCAGATGTTCTATCATTTCATCAATTCGTGCATTGGGCAGTGATTCCGAAAACTTTTGAATGGTTTCAATCTGATCAATATTTGTAATAAGGTTTTTATTTTTTGTACTTCTGTAAAGCAGAATATCTCTTAAGAGTGTTTCAAGCGTGTTACATAATGCTATCTGGCTCTCCGTGTTCAGGCTGCTTTGCCAATCCTGGAGAAGCTTAAAAAGGGACGGTACATCCTGGTTGTATGACCATCTGAGATATTGAATGATTTCCGCTCTGTTTTTTCGAATCGTTTTAATATCATAAAAACGCATCAGTGAATAATCACCTTCAGAAATTCGTGCCAGATAGGCGGCATCATCCCCGTTTAGTCCATCGTATGAAATTAAACCCTGTTTCACTTCCTCTTCCAGCAGAGGGCTGAGGCGTATTTGATGGCAGCGTGACAAAATCGTAGGAAGCAGCTGATCACTATTTTCAGAAGTTAAAATGAATAAAAGATTATCAGCAGGTTCTTCAAGCAATTTTAAAAATGCATTCGCCGATTCTTTTCGCATGGTATCAATCCCTGTAATCACAAGAATGGATCGCCTGCCTTCATTTGGCCTGAGAACAGCTTTAGAGCGTATCTCTTCATGAAAATAATCAATACCGTAAAATGCCCTTCTGTTTTTAGATGATGCAGAATCTGTTAAAGCGGGACGCAAACTAAAATCAACAATCTCATAGGGATCTTCTGCAAGGAGTTTAAGCCGGGCTCGCAGTTCATCTATTCCCACAGTGCTGGGAAGCGGTAAAAAAACATGTATATCAGGATGTGTAAACCATGATGATTTTCGTGATGCAGCAGTGCCTTTTAAATCTGTAAAATGATCAATGCCGTTTACCACTTCGGCCATCGCAAGCGCAAAAGCCGTAGTGCCGGCCCCGCTTTTTCCCGAGAAAAGATAAGCATGGCTCAATCTGTCTGATTTCAGAAGTCGTTCTACCTGTTCACGAGCTTGTTTCTGGCCAACAAGCCTACGGTCCCCAAAAGATATTGATTCGTTAATTAATCCCATTCTCAATCGTTCCAGATGTAATCAAATAATAATATTCCTGCTGTAATGGTAACCCCGCAGTAACCAATCAAAGCCATAATATCATTGGTTACGGCAGGCTGTGATCCGTCAACCAGTGCAATACGGGTGATTCGTGTTAAGATAAGTAATAGCGGCACTAAAAGTGGAATGCAGAGTACGGAAAATACAGCTCCTTTTCTGTCTGCCTGAGAAATCATGGCTGATGCCATTGTGGTAACAGATGAGAGGCCAAGTGCGCCAAAAAAAACGGCCACTATTAAATAAAACAGATTTGTGATAATCAAATCCATCAATAAAATATAGAAACTGAAAGTGACGATATTTAATATCAGCAGGAATAAAAAATTAAAAAGCAGCTTCCCGGTAAATACATCAAATGGCGATGAATGTAATCTTAGAAGGTCCCATGTTTTTTGTTCGGTTTCCTGTACAAATGAACGCGACATCCCGGTCATGGCAGCAAAAAGAATTATAATCCAGATCAATCCGCTTTTGGGCATCGGATCAAGCTGCTGGGCACGTAGAGTAAAAAGAATTAACAAAAGTGCGGATGCTGTGAATGCAAGTATGGTATTAAGAGCGTATTTTGTACGCAGCTCGAGTGTAAGATCCTTTTTAAATACAGCTAAAAAAGCCCGTTTCATAACATGCTTTATTTCAGATGAAGAGATAAAGGTAGTGAAATTTATTTGAAACAGTTTCTGTAAAAAGGGTATTTGTTTTGATTGATAGGTAAAAGGGTTCCTATATTCGGGTATAAAATTTTGCAGCCAGAAAAAATTAAAAAATAATGAATATACATACACTTCTCGATGAGTCAACAATTCTTGCAGATCTAAAGGTTAAAAACAAAACGGATCTTTTAAATGAATTGATTGATCTGCTGGAATCCGATGTGGATCATCAGCAGTTGGAAGAGATTCGCAAGGCGGTTTTTGAGAGAGAGCAAATTATGTCAACCGGCGTGGGGAAGGGATTGGCTATTCCTCATGGCAAAGCGAAAAATATTGATAAAACATTAGCCGGTTTTGCCTTATTAAATAATCCGGTAGATTATGAATCGATAGATGACGAACCTGTTAAAATGGTATTTCTGCTCGTGGGCCCTGATAAAAAAAGTAGCATTCACATTAAATTATTAAGCCGCATTTCCAGATTGATGAATAGTTCGGAGTTCAGAAATAAACTATTAGCATGCAAATCACCTGCCGAAATTCATGACACTTTCCGGAGAGAAGAGTTGAAATACTTTAACAATTAAGCCGGACCCAGCTGATGATGAGAATCATACAATTTATTATAATTTTATTTTTTATACACACAGGGATATCTGTTACACAATCCAGAGCCCAGCTTTCCGATATAATAGATTCAATCATAAATACAGGGGTAGCATCCGAATCTTTTTGGGCACTACAGGTACGGGATAGTTCAGGAACACTCCTCGAAAACTATCAGGGTGATAAGCTCATACGCCCTGCTTCAAACATGAAATTACTTGTATCGGCTGCATATTTGCATGAATTGGGTTCCGGGTTCAGGTTTAAAACGGAATTGTATGGGATCGGTCAGCAAATTGATAATACCTGGCATGGTGACCTGGTGATCCGTGGAATGGGAGACCCAACTATTAATGGAGAGTTTCATGATGATGATCCGCTATTTTTGTTTGAGAAATGGCTTCAAGTTTTGAAAGAAAAAGGAATAACCCTTATAAACGGGAATATTATCGGGAATGAAAGTTATTTTGATGATATACCATATCCACGGGGGTGGGAGTGGGATGATTTGTCTTATTACTATGGTGCTGAAACAGGTGCTCTTTCATTTAATTCAAATGTGGTGGAACTCGAAGTTTTGGCTGATAAAGAAGTGGGATCAACTCCTGATATTCAGTGGTTCCCGTTTAATACCAATTATGTTGAGTTTATCAATGAACAGATTATTACTCCGGCAAATTCCAGATTTGATGAATCATACCGCAGGATTTTAGGTACAAATACCATCTTGCTTCGCAGCAAATTACCTGCCGGGTACTATGAAACGGAACCTTTAAGTATTACCAATCCGGCACTCTACTTTACTGATACGTTTGCTCAATATCTTGAAATGGGTGGCATTGAAATAAACGGGCAGCTGATAGTAGACAGGCAAAATCATGATTGGAATTCATCAGAATTTAAGCTTTTTGACCAACACCTTTCCGGGCCACTCTCCGAAATGATAAAATGGATGAATAAAGAGAGTGATAATTTTTTTGCTGAGATGCTTCTTAAAACATTAGCTGCTAAAAAATACAATACAGAAGGTTCAACCGAGCTCGGACTTGAAATTGTTAAGGATTTTATGAATGCAGCCGGGCTTGATTCATCCAAATCAATTTTTCGTGATGCATCCGGCATGGCCTCGGCGACTGCAATTAAGGCATCTGAATTAAATAAATTGTTAGTTTGGATGCAGCAACATCATGAATGGCAGGCATTTTTTGAGAGCATGTCGGTTGGAGGCCATGACGGTACACTGAAATTCAGATTTGGAGGCAGCCCTCTCATTGGTAAATTTTATGGGAAATCGGGTTTTGTAACCGGTGTGCGAACTTTAAGCGGTTATATGAGAACCAAAAATGACAATAAACTCGTTGTAACGATTGCCACCAATAATTATAGAGTGAATACATCCGTCATTGACCGCCTGCATCAGCGAATTCTTGAATATTTATATTCCGTTTACTAATGAGTAAGCCAGTTATTTTAATAACCGATGATGAAAAGAGTATTCGAAACTCATTAAGAGATATTCTTGAATTTGAATCATATCATGTTTTAGAAGCTGAAAGCGGGGTAGAAGCGTTAGATAAGATTCGCCAAAACAGTGTCGATCTCGTTATTCTTGATATTAAAATGACGGGGATGGATGGTATTGAGACCCTTGAAAAGATAAAGGAGATGAATCGGGAAGTCCCGGTTGTAATGATTTCGGGTCATGGCAATATTCAGATTGCTGTGGAAGCAACAAAACTGGGTGCATTCGATTTCATTGAAAAACCCCCGGATCTGAACAGGCTGTTGATAACCATCAGAAATGCACTTGAGAGTAAGAACCTGACTCAGCAAAATCGTGAAATGCGGTCAAAACTGCATGGAGCAGTTGATATGATCGGCATTAGCGATGAAATTGAGAAAATCAGGAAAACGGTTGAAAAAGTTGCTCCAAGTAACAGCCGTATTCTTATTACCGGGGAAAATGGAACTGGCAAGGAGTTGGTTGCAAGGTCAATTCACGCGAAAAGCCAGCGTTCAGGGAAACCGTTTGTTGATGTAAATTGTGCAGCCATCCCATCCGAATTGTTGGAAAGTGAACTGTTTGGACACGAGAAAGGTGCTTTTACGGGAGCAAGTGATCAGAGAAAAGGTAAATTTGAACAAGCTGATGGCGGCACTCTTTTTTTGGATGAAATAGGCGACATGAGTATGAGCGCACAGGCAAAAGTTTTGAGGGCACTTCAGGAAAACAAAATCATAAGAGTAGGTGGTACTGAAGTAATTTCTGTTGATGTAAGGGTTCTTTCAGCAACCAACAAAGACTTGCAAATTGAAATAGACGAAGGAAAATTCAGAGAAGATCTGTATCACAGATTAAATGTAATCCCCATTCATGTTCCGCCGCTGAGAGAACGAAGGGCTGATATTCCTGTTATAGCGGAATGGTATTTAAAAAAACTTGGCAATGATGATATTCTGTTTTCGGGGAAATCCTTTTCGAACGATGCGCTCAATGAATTAAAAAATCACCCCTGGCCGGGTAATGTAAGAGAGTTACAAAATGTAATCGAACGGCTTGCGTTGCTGTCGGATGGTAACGAGATAACGCCAGAAGACATCCGGCAACTTGTTTCAGATTATAAAAACAGTGAAGAAGTACTGAATGAGATGATCGACAAGTCGAAGTCATTTCAGGAGTTTAAAGAAGAAGCTGAAAAATATTTTTTAATCCGGAAACTGGAAGAAAATAACTGGAATGTATCTCAAACTGCTGATGCCATTGATATACAAAGAAGCCATATTTACAATAAAATGAAAAAATATAATATCGAACGCTAAACAGAATGTCTGCACAAATAATTGACGGGAAGAAAGTAGCCGAATTAATACGTAGCCAAATCCGGGAGGATGTAAACAGATGGGTTTCTGCCGGCAACAGGCCTCCGTATATTCAGGTAATACAGGTTGGAAATGATCCAGCTTCTACAGTCTATATTGGGGCTAAAACACGTGCCTGCAATGATGTAGGTATAAAAACCGGAACCGCTCACTTGCCTGATACTGTTTCTGCAAAAGAGTTAAAGGGAACGATCCGGGGTTTCAATAATGATGATTCTGTGGATGGAATTCTGGTACAGCTTCCATTGCCGGTACATTTATCGGCACATGATGTAATTGAAAGCATTGACTTCAAAAAAGATGTAGACGGATTTCATCCCATGAATGTAGGCCGCCTTGCTGTTGACCAGCCCACGTTCAGGTCCTGCACTCCGGCTGGAATTTTTGAGCTTTTTAATTATTACAGTATTCAGGTAAAAAGTAAACACGCCGTAGTGGTTGGAGCAAGCAATATCGTCGGGTCACCGATGGCAATTATGTTATCCCGCGAGAATAGCTCTGGCAAAGCCACTACAACAATTTGCCATAAATATACAAGAGATTTAACCCAGCATACCATATCAGCTGATCTGCTGGTGGTAGCTGCAGGCCAGCCAAATATGATCAAAGGTGAAATGGTGAAGGAAGGTGTAGTTGTGATTGATGTAGGCATAAACAGAATTGCAGATGAAACCAGTAAAAAAGGATATAAGCTTGTGGGAGATTGTGATTTTGAAAGTGTGAAAGAAAAAGCAAGCTGGATTACTCCGGTGCCCGGAGGGGTTGGTCCGATGACCGTTGCCATGCTGATGAAAAATACACTGCTTGCAGCAAAAAAGTCGATTTATCCGGAGGAGTAGTTTATAGTCTTGAGTTGAGTGATTCCTCCAGAAAGTTTTCGGGAAAATCCCGTCAGTGATAAAAATTAGAACAAGAGCAAGTGAATGAATCCACTCAACTTTTCCGTTTTCACTTTTCATCCTTCGCTTTTCTTTGCGTGCCGTTCACCTTCGCGGCCTTGGCGTGAACCAAAAAGGCTGGAATCTTGGCCGTACGGGATTCACGCAAAGGGATCTACCGGGTGTGGCAACAATTCAAGAAAATATCCGACCAAAAGAATTGTGCCGAAGATTGAGCGGTCTTTGTAATCTTAAAAAAGCGCTTCCGGTTATCGTTATTTTTAATAACTTTGAAGAGGAGTCGACCCGGTAAATATATAAGCCGGCTGAATATTTTCGTTAGTGAAACACACGTAATGTAAAAGGATGTATGGATGCATATAATTTAAGATGATTAAGAGGTGGATGTAATATGAATGAATCTATTGATGCAACACTTAAGCGCCCGTTGGAAGACAAGTTTGATGATCATTTAGGCCTTCAGGATATAGATTATGTAGAAATGTATGTGAGCAATGCAAAACAGGCCTGTCATTATTTTCAGACTATTTTTGGATTTGACTTGCGGGCCTATTGTGGCCTGGAGACAGGTATTCGTGATCGTTCTTCATATTATCTTGAACAAGGAAATATACGCCTTGTACTTACAGCACCATTAATAAGCGACTCAGATATTGCTCTCCACATACTAAAGCACGGGGATGGTGTGAAAGATATTGCCATGCATGTTGAGAATGTGGATAAGGCGTTCCATGAAACCGTTGAGAGGGGAGCAAAAAGTGTAATTGAGCCGCATAATTTAAAAGATGAATATGGAACCATCCGAATGGCTGCTATTGCAACTTACGGGGATACCATCCACACACTGATAAACCGGAGTAAATATGATGGCATTTTTAAACCCGGATTTGAAGTTAAGGAATCGACCCTGAATAGAGTCAGGCCAGCGGGACTGCAGTTCGTAGATCATTGTGTTGGAAATGTTGAGCTTGGAAAAATGGATGAATGGGTTGCATTTTATCGCGACATCATGGGGTTCACACAATATATTCACTTTGATGATAAAGATATTTCCACCGAATATTCCGCTTTAATGAGCAAGGTAATGGCCGGAGGGCGCGGAATGATCAAATTCCCGATTAATGAACCGGCCGAAGGGAAGAGGAAGTCGCAAATTGAGGAGTATCTGGATTATTATGGCGGCCCCGGTGTACAACATATCGCACTTCTAAGCGGCAATATCATTAAAACAGTTGAATTACTTAAAGACAGAGGACTCGATTTTCTTTATGTGCCCACAACGTATTATGATGAGCTTGAAAAACGGGTGGGCAAAATTGATGAACCTGTTGAAAAACTGGCTGAATTGGGTATTCTGGTTGATCGTGATGATGAAGGATACTTGCTACAGATATTTACAAAACCTGTCGTCGACCGGCCAACACTCTTTTTTGAAATTATCCAGCGCAAAGGTGCCCGTGGTTTTGGCAAGGGCAATTTTAAAGCACTTTTTGAATCTATCGAAAGAGAACAGGAACGAAGGGGAAATTTGTAGCCAATAAATTTAGTATTGTTCTTCATTTTTTAAACTGTAATTTTCAAATATAATGTATTATCACAAACTGGGTAAAATCCCGCGAAAACGTCATACACAATTTCGAAAGGAGAGCGGGGAGCTTTATACGGAAGAGCTCTTTGGAACAGAAGGCTTTCACGGAACATCATCGCTGCTGTATCATGACCAGCCTCCAACTACTGTTAAAAAAGTTGAAAAGGGGGATGCCATTGACATCAAGCCATGGAAAGAGGGATTGCTGCGCCATCATCATTTGTTGACGCATGATTTAAAAGCGGAGGGAGATCCTGTTCAGGGCAGAAAAGTTATTCTTTTTAATAAGGATGTTCAGATAGGGCTATGCCTGCCTGATAAATCAATGAACTATTTTTACCGCAATGGTGAGCATGATGAGCTTCTTTTCATACATGAGGGCAGCGGCCATGTACAAACAGTCTTTGGCCGGCTCGATTTCAAACCGTTTGATTATATTTATCTGCCGCGCGGCACCACATACAGAATTGAGTTCGAAACAGGTAAGGCGAGAATGCTGACGGTGGAATCGACAGGGCCGATTGGATTCCCCGGCCGCTACCTGAATCGTATGGGTCAATTCCAGGAACACAGCCCGTTTTGTGAACGGGATTTTCGCCTGCCGGATGCCCCTCTTTTTTTTCAGGAAACAGGTGAGTTTGAAGTGCGCATTAAAAAGCAGAACCGTTTTCATCACTACATATTTGAGCATCATCCCTTCGATGTGGTAGGGTGGGATGGCTATCTTTATCCCTGGATATTCAGTATGAAAGATTTTGAGCCGATTACCGGGCGCATACATCAGCCGCCGCCGGCACATCAAACCTTCGCAGCGCCAAATTATGTGGTGTGTTCATTTTGTCCGAGAAAATACGATTATCATCCGGATGCAATACCGGCGCCCTACAATCACTCAAATGTAGATTCGGATGAAGTACTTTATTATGTAGAAGGTGAATTTATGAGCCGGAAAGGAGTTGAATATGCCAGTATTACTCATCATCCGGGGGGCATTCCTCACGGGCCGCATCCCGGCACGGTGGAAAAAAGCATCGGTAAAGAAGGAACAGAAGAGTATGCAGTTATGATCGACACTTTTCATCCGCTGCATCTTACGGAGACGGCTAAAAAACTGGATGACGGTCATTATCCCTATTCCTGGATTGCACATGCGTAAACTCAGATGCAAAAGAAATGATTGCCGTTTGATGTAAGACAAATTCAATAAATAACAAATCTGATGGATTTTATTGATACCCGTTTATCCGGATATTGTGATGACCACACCTCACAAGAGTCTGAAACTGTCATGGAGCTGATCCGGGTTACTGAAAAGGAATTGCAATACTCTGAAATGATTTGCGGACGGCAAATTGGCCAACTGCTCAGATTGTTAATCCAAATAAGCGGAGCCAGGCGTATTCTCGAAATTGGAACTTTTACCGGTTATTCAGCCATGATGATGGCTGAGGTTTTGCCTGATGACGGTGAAATCGTAACCCTCGAGATGAATGAACGCTACCGAGATCTTTCCCGTCCTTTTTTCGAAAAAGAGCCATACCGGCAAAAAATCAGGCAGGTGATGGGGGATGCCCTGATTACCATGGATGCGATACACGGTCAGTTTGATTTTGTTTTCCTGGATGCCGATAAAGTATTCTACCCTGACTACTATCGGAAATTTAAACCAAAAATGAAACCGGGTGGTCTGCTTGTTGTGGATAATACTCTCTGGAGCGGAGAGGTTCTTTCAATCCGGGAACCCAAAAGCCGCGCTATCGACCAGCTGAACGGGATCATTCAAAATGATCCGGACATGCAAAACGTCATGCTGCCTGTTCGGGATGGTATCTTAATTGCCAGATACCACCCTTCCGGATAGCCCTGCCAGCCTTGTCTGGCGGGTATAAAAAAGGCCGGCAAACGCTCAGGCTGGCCGGGCTTTTGTGGCAGGAGCCCCGGCCTTTGGCAGCCCGACCGGCCCTGTGGGATTTGGCTTGTGTGCTGAGGTTGTGGTGTAGGGCCGGTGGGGCAGGAGACTATTTAATCAAAGTCATTTTACGGGTGAATGTTTGGTTGTTGGCAGATAGTCGGTAAACATAGATGCCACTTGCAAATTGTGATGCATCAAATGGTATTGAATAAGAACCCGCCGGTTGAGACCGGTTGCTGATGAGTGTTGCCACCCTTTTTCCGGTAATCGAGTAAACTTCAAGTGTTACATTGGCTTGTTCAGATAGCTCGTAGGTAATCTGTGTGGTTGGGTTGAACGGATTTGGATAATTTTGATCAAGCTTCATTTTTTGGGGGACTTCTGAAAGTAATTCATTCGAAGTTGTCATTTGTTCATTGTAAAATGTAAGTTGTGCCTCAAGAGTTTCTTCCTCAATCTCGTCAGTTGTCGGATCAAGCTCGCCTGTAATAAATGCAATAGGGATTCCATTTTCTGTTACAAAGCTCACTTCTATTTCAGTGACCGGAAAAAAGCCGAGGAAGGTTGTATTATTTATCTCAGTTTTTCTTAATACTTTAAAAGTACCATTGGGAGTGATAATTTCTCCCCACCCGTCCACCTCAACGGATACGCTCACATCATCTTTTGATTCGACAAGATTTTCAATAATTTCTTCGGATTCATATTCATAATCCCAGCTACTACCAAAACTGACTGGAAATTTGAATATAACTTCGCCCGGTCTGCTATAGGAATAAGTATCTATGATTTCCGGATTATCAGAATCGAAACTTACCGAACCGAGGAAGGTAAAAGAGTCATCATTTAGAATCTGGTAAGTGTAGAAGAATATATCGATTTCAAAGTCTCCTCCTTCTTCATCTGTTCCCGAAAAACCAAACTCAGTTCTTGTAACGTGGGTTGCCTGAGAAAAATGCGGATCATCACCAGCAGGACTGCCAGAAATATTCGTTGAGGTACTAGATAATCCGACTGTTGAAAAAGAATCATCGTAAAGCAATGTAGTGAAATCCCAGACCTGATTTTCTCCGGTTTTTTGCAATAGGGACATAATGTTCTCAGTATCTAAACTTGTTGACCCGGAAATCTCAAAGTCTCCTTCAATAAATTGATTTAATGAATTTTTTGTTAGTGTAAATTGAGCAGAAAGAGGTTGAATTAATACGATATGAAATAGAAAAAGTGTTGTCAATATACTTACTCCCGAAAATTGTAGATATTTATGACGTTTCATGATGTGTGCAGTTTTGAGTTAAGAATGACTTTACTTCTAAATGCGTAATTTGCAATTGATTTATATCAGCAATTAAATATCTTTTTTAAAAATTAAGTATCTTTGCACAGTTTGAATTGAAATGTGATATTTGAATTATATTCAGTGGAAAAATTTAGACAGGTTTGTATGAATTTGAGTGAAATCTCCGAAATTTTTTCAGAAATCTTAAATTAACTTCTCAAGCAAATGAACCCTGTTTTTCCAGGATTCATCTCCATACACTTTTTCAAGTAATTGATGGGAATTCTGATAATAGAGAATGGCTTCCCGGTTTTTACCCTGAACTTTTAGGAGATAGGCAAAATTGTTGTACAAAGGGGCTTTATCAATTTCCTGAATTGTTTCTGATTCATCCATCTCGCGTAAAATTTCACGATAGAGCTTTTCGCTTCTTTCATATTCAAGATTGTGACGGTAAGCTTTTGCAAGATTAATTTTGGCATTTCTGAACTGTTTCAGCGGCCTGTTTATTGTATTGTTTAGTTTCATTGATTCCTCCAGAAACAGGATGGCTAACTGCGAATTACCTAATTCTGCTATCGCATTTGCATAGCCGGAAAGAATATCCGCTTTCATTTCCGGTTCTTTATAGGGTAAAGATTCAATAATCTGTAACGCATGGTCATAAAAGTTTGCCGCATTTTCAAAACTTCGGCGGGACGAATGCATAGAACCCATTTTATAAGCTAATTCTGCCAATTGTGCTTTTTCACCGTCGGAATTTTTTAAAATCTCAATAGCTTCAAGATAAAGTTCCTGAGCCTCATCATAATTGCCAAGGTTTGAGTAGGATTCTGCAAGTGTTGAGAGGATTTTACGCTTTGAAGCAAAATTAACATCCAGATTTGCAATTTCATTTTTTCCCCTTTTCAACAGGTCAAATACAGTCAGCGTATCCTTAATATTTTCAGTGGGTGAGGCAGATTTAAAAAGATCAATCATGAAATTTGTTACAAATGTTGCCTCCTGTTCACCGGCAAGTGCTATTTCTTTCTGTTTATTAATCTCTGTAATATGATAAATTAAAAAACCTGTTATACATGCAAGAATGAAAGCCGTTAAAAATAGTGGCAGTTT
>JBHJOO010000226.1:0-10085 GCA_050329675.1 Balneolaceae bacterium | reverse complement strand
ATATGTACAGCAACTTCCACCGCGCATAAAGCCCGCGATTGAGATGTATATAAAACCGCAGTGCCAATGCTATTCCATCTACCCCCGGCCTTTTTAGCTCCATTTCCCGATAATTCATTTTTGTATTTTGATTTACTCAATCGATACACAATCATGCAAGAATTCCATGCTCAATACGGATTAACTCGTTGTTTAGCAAATCGATACCGAATGAACTATCAAGCAGATCTTTTGGTTTGATGCCGCCCAGTGCAATATTTTTGGTTTCGAGCCAAGTGTAGAAACTACTTTTATTTCCAAATACCTCAATTCCTTTACTTAAGAGCATCACAATTTGAATTATTTTTTCTGAATGGACAGGGCCGAATGCCTTTTTATCTTTTTGATATCTTTGAATTGTTCGCTCGGACGTATGTAAAAATGCTGCCCATTCTTTTATATCGAAAGGGCTATTTTTAACGACTGCAGCAAATGTGGTGTAATTTATTCCACTCTTGGTGTAGTTGATTAACTCGTATGTATTTTTATTTGATATAGGCCCGTATGTAACAAGAGCCTCTCTAATTTCTGAGTGTGACATTTTTATCTATTTATTCATCTTTATGTCAAATGTCGTATTTTTTACGACGAATTACAAATTTTATTTAAGCAGTTTTAAAAAATCACTTCTTAATTTTTGCCCGCACTTCTTTATTTAAAATTGTTTCTTCAATCTCGGAATCCTCGGGAATTACAGGCTTGTCGCGGTAGCGGTCTACAATACAGATGAAGCCAAGGTGATCCCCTTTATCAGCGTGGAATTGATGAATCGTATCAGGTGAAATATACACTACATCATGTTTATTCAGATCCGCCACTTTGTTATCGAGAATCACCGAACCCTTCCCTTTGATGATGATTACTGAATGAGGATGTCTGTGTTTTTCAAGAGATGAATAGCCACCAGGTTGAATTTCAAAATAACGGGTTTGGAAATTGAGATCCTTTTCGGTTTCCCCCAATAATGAATACCGGTGTATATCTTTAAAGTTTGTTGTATTGGTTTTATAATCTTTACGTTCAACCGAATCCCATCCGGAGTTATTGTTTTTAATTACTTTTGAATGATCAGACATGAGATTCAAGTTTCAGTTGAAATTCACGGGCGGCTATATCAAGGCCTTCGGGATGAATATATAAACTGCCGCCAATTAAAAAAATGGTATCAATACCGTAAAATTCAAGCCATTTGCGAACTGTGTTTCGATCGATACCGCCACCGGGTGTAGGAAATGATTGCTGAAATGGCATGTTTTCATTCCGGGCATGATTTGCTATGGATTTTACTTCATCTTCAGTAAACTCGAAACGGCCATGCGCATTTGTGAACACAACTGTATCAGCTCCAAGTGCCCGCCAGAGTGCACCATAGTAAAATCCGGAATCTATACCGCTCTGCTGATGAATCACATAGCTTCCAGTGAACGATGGGTGCGCCATGATGGGGAGTTCATTGCGTTTGGCAAGAGAGTGCATTACAGTCAGCCCGGTTATTTGTGGCGAAATCAGGATACCATCTGCGCCGGCATTTTTTGCAAAATCAAACCGGCGGAATACCTCATCCGTCTCTGATGTAATATTTGGGTAATAAGCTGTTTTCTTTCCGGTTTTTTGGGCTGCTCTATCAACGGCAGCACAACAGGCTTTAACACGTTCATCAAAAGGTGATGATGATTGGTTAGCCAAACCGTGATCATCTTTTATGATATCAATCCCATTCAATGCAAACGTATAACAGAGTTCGGCAAGTTCTTTAGAAGAAAGCCCGATCGGTTTTAAAGCCGTACAACTAAGTGCACGATTATGAATTTTTAACTGGTTGCGGATTCCGGCAACTCCAAAAGCCGGTCCGTTCAGTAAATCAGGGATACTGTTCCAGTCGATATTTACCAGTTTGACACCCGGAGTTATGGAGATATTTCCAAAAATAATATTGATAAATTGAGATATCTCGGTACCTGCGGATCGTAAAGGACAATGAACAATCAGCTCAAATTGTTGATCACTTATCTGTTTGAGTGAAACAATTTTGGAGAGATATCTTCTTTGAATATGAACAGGAACTGCCTCAACCGGCATTTCGACAGTCTGCTCTACACACAATGCAGTTGCTTTTGATTCAGCACTAACCGGATTTTCGGCAGTAATGTGGTAGGTAACCGAAAAGCAGTCCGTTTTATTCATGCATAGCATTAATTATGATCTGAATATAGATTCCGATCGCTTTGGCCCGGTTGATATTAAACTGAACGAAACGCCGAGATAGGATTCAATAAAACGAATGTATTCTATTGCTTCTTTTGGCAAATCATCAAAAGATTTTGCACTTGCTATCGTAGTATCCCATCCCTGAAAAGTCTTATAAACAGGTTCTACCTGATTCAGTTCATGTGTACCAATGGGAAAGACACTGGTTTCAGATCCGTTTATATTGTAAGCGGTGCAGACTTTTATACTTCTAAAATCATCAAGTACATCCAATTTAGTTAAAGCCAGTTCATTCATTCCATTCAGCCGTACGGCATATTTCAGTGCTACAAGATCAAGCCAGCCGCATCTTCGGGGTCTTCCTGTAGTCGCTCCGAACTCCTGGCCTTTTTTGCGCAGCTTTTCCCCATCTTTATCAAACAACTCAGTTGGAAAAGGCCCGTTTCCAACCCTTGTACAGTATGCTTTGGTAATTCCGGTTACGTGAGTGATTGCAAGTGGCGGTACACCACTGCCTGTACAGGCCCCACCGGCGGTTGGCGACGAGGAGGTCACATATGGATACGTTCCATGATCTACATCCAGCAAACTGCCCTGCGCACCTTCAAGTAAAATTGATTCATTTTTATCAAGTGCATCGTGAAGAATATTGGCCGTATTACAAACAAAGGGTTTGATTCGCGCAACAGCTTCACTTATTTCATTAAAAACAGCTTCACTTTCTAATGGTTTTTCACCATAAATGTGAATCAGCGCATTGTTTATATCCGATAGACTGTTATCAATCTTTCTCCGAAGAACGGGTTCATCAAATAGTTCACCGATTCGTATTCCCACTCTTGATATTTTACTGACGTAAGCAGGCCCAATGCCACGGCCTGTTGTACCAATAGCATCATCACCGCGGTTTATTTCTTTTAATTGATCCAGAAGTTTGTGATATGACAGAATTACATGGGCAGAGCTGCTAATATAAAGGCGGTTATTCAAATCAATTCCCATTTTTTCGATGGTTCTGATTTCTTCATGTAGCGCTACCGGGTCGATTACCACACCATTACCGATAATACAAGCTGCATCACCGTTAAATATACCGGATGGAACGAGATGCAGTACAACTTTCTGATCGTCAAACTTAATCGTGTGCCCTGCGTTAGCCCCTCCCTGGTATCTGACAACATAGTTTGTATCAGAACTTAACAGATCAACTATTTTTCCTTTTCCCTCATCACCCCATTGAGCACCGATTATAATTCTTACAGCCATAGATTCCAAAAAAAAGGAGGTGTAAAACACCTCCTTTCAGCCTCTGGTTTTTTGGTTAATTTATTCTTCACTATCAAAAGATTTGATTGCTTCATCAAGGGATTTATAGTGTTTAAACACCGTAATCAGTTTGGTGATAACCAAAAGGCTTTCGATTTTATCAGTAGCATTGGCAATACGGAGATCACCACCGGCTTTTCTCATTGTTGTAAGAGCCCCGATTAACATGCCCAGCCCGGATGAATTCATGAATTTTACTTTACTGAGGTTTACAACAATATTTGTTTTACCCTGTTCAATGAGTTCATGTAATTTTTCGTTGAGGGTTACCGCATCAGGCCCTCCCATAATATTTCCTTTTAACTCTATGACTACACAATTATAGCGTTCTGATATATTGAAGCTCATATGGTTAGTTATTTTAAGTTAATCTGCCCGGTTATTTTACTTTTGACTTCATTTTCATTGCTCGTTTTTCCAACTCAACGACTAATGCACTTGCAACAAAAAGTGAACTATAGGTTCCCAAAATCACACCGATAACCAATGCAAAAGAGAATCCTTTTAACACCTCACCGCCAAAGATAAACAGTACGGATACTACAAACAAGGTAGTTACGGAGGTAATTATGGTTCTGCTGAGTGTATCATTCAGGCTTTTATTGATCATGTCTGTAAAATTCATCGTTTTGTAAATAATAGAATTTTCACGAATTCGATCAAATACAACTACGGTATCATTCAGTGAATACCCCACAATGGTTAAAAAGGCAGCGATCAAAGCCTGATCAATAGTTACATCGAAAGGGGCTATTTCGCCCATAACAGTAAAAATACCGAGTACAATTACCACATCATGAACCAGTGCAGCAACAGCACCGGCCGAAAAATACCAACCTTTAAACCGGATCAAAATGTAAATAAATACAACTGCCACGGCAAAAATAATGGAATTCAGAGCGCCGATTTTCAGATCTTCCGCAAATCTCGGGCCGACAATATCCGTCTTGACAACAGTTGGTGTATTACCGGGGAACTCCTCATTAAACGTGTTTACGATTGTTGATTGTACTTCGCTGATATCTCCTTCAGCATCCGTCCGGATTAACAGGTC
This sequence comes from Balneolaceae bacterium, assembly GCA_050329675.1. GTDB lineage: Bacteria > Bacteroidota > Rhodothermia > Balneolales > Balneolaceae > CAYVBJ01. The sequence continues at coordinate 5,458 of JBHJOO010000226.1, read as the reverse complement.
GCGCGGAGAACCGAATCGTTTTACTTCGGGGGCTGTCCCAAGCGGTTGAGTGAGAACACTTCTGACCTGAACAACATCAACGGGTTCCTGTAATTCGATAACAAATTCTTTTCCTCCCCGGAAATCAATACCATAATTAAGGCCCATGCCAAAAATGGCAATGAGTGAACCTATAATCAGAGTTCCTGAAACGAAATAGGCAATGTTATGTGCTTTTATAAAATCAAATGTTGGTGATTCAAACCATCTCATAATATTCTGTATTTAAAGTATTCAAAGTTTTGATCAATTATCCGAAGCTGACAACAGCTGTTTTTTCTCGTGTAAGATAATCCACGATCACGCGAGTGATAACAATTGCACTGAAAAGCGAAGCGGCAATTCCGGCCATAAGTGTAACGGCAAATCCCTTGATCGGGCCAACACCAAAACTGTAAAGTATTACAGCTACAAAAAAGGTGGTCACATTTGCATCAATAATAGCACTCATAGCATTAGAATAGCCATTGTCTATTGCAGCACGCAATGTTTTACCTGCTCTCATTTCCTCCCTTATTCGGTCGAATATGAGTACATTCGCATCTACTGCCATACCAATCGTTAATACAATGCCGGCTATTCCGGGAAGTGTAAGAGTTGCTTTAAAAGCGGCAAGAATACCAAGTATAAAAATGATATTCAGCAAAAGTGCAAGGTCGGCAATACCTCCTCCGGTTCTGTAGTAAACAATCATAAATATGGCAACGATGATTAAACCGAAAAGGGTAGAATAAAAACCGGCTCTGATGGATGCTTCTCCCAAAGTGGCACCTACTGTTCGTTCCTGAATAATTTCAAGTGGTGCAGGAAGGGCACCTGAGAGTAAAATATTCACAAGATCCTCTTCTTCCCTCACACCATCCAGGCCTGTAATGGACGACCGGCCGTTGTTGATTTTTGTTTGAACAGTCGGATAGGAAAAAACGTAGTTGTCAAGAACAATGGCTACCGGTTTTCCTATATTGGCCCCGGTTAATCTTGCCCAAATTCTTGCACCTTCGCTATTCATGGTCATTGATACTTCAGGGCGGTTGGTGGTCGGATCAAAAGCGACCCTGGCTTCTGATATTACATCACCTGTTAGCTCAATTTGTCTTCTTACACCAATCAATTCATAATACTCAAGCCCCTGATCTACAGCAAATGGCCTTGCAGACCAAAGAAACGTAGTGTTACGGGGAATCAGTTCCTGAACTTCTTCTCTGTTCAGTAAAGCATTCACCTTTGCGGTATCAATTCCGGCAGCATACCCAAAAACGTATTGATTTCTGCCTTGTGGATTTAAAAACTCGAGGAGTTCATTTTGTCGCTGTGCGTTTTCGCCCTCTCCCGTAGTAGTTGTGAAATAATTGATAATCCGTTCTCTCGCCGAATTAATATCTTCAGGTTCTGAAGTCATTCTGAATTCAAGGCGTGCAGTGCCTTTAAGCAGGTTTCTTACCCTTTCTTCATCATCAACTCCGGGAAGTTCTACTACAATCCGGTTATTTCCCTGTTTCAGTATAGAAGGTTCAGTTACACCGAATCTGTCAACCCTTGTTCTGATAATTTCAATAGCCCTGTTTACGGCAGCATCCCGTTGATTTCTCAGAAACTCCTCGACTTCTGCATTCGTCGATCTACGGGTAATATTTGCATCATCAGAGCGATAATATCTGCTAAGCCTGGCATCCGGGTCTCTTGCTTCGAATTCTGATACAAATTCACGCACAAAATCCGTACGCTGGGTAAATGCGCGTTCTTCAGCAACGCGTAAAACTTCCCTTAACTGCTGGTCAGCAAGATTTCCCGCAAGCTCTTCAAATAATTGGCGGGTACCAACTTCGAGAGTTACATACATCCCGCCCTGAAGATCAAGGCCAAGAGATAGCGCCCTGTCCTGTAAGCTTTGCAATTTTGCTCGATTTTCTTCCATATATTGTGCTCTTTCAGTTTCTGTCATGCTTTCCATGTAATTCTGTTCAAGCATCAGCTGAACAGTTGGAAAGAGATACCATATGGTAAGCCCAAGAAAAAGTACAATCGTACCGATTTTAAAACCGTTGTTTTGTCCTTTCATTTTAAGATAATTGTGAATTTAAAATTGAAAAAATGTTGTAATAAAACTTCTGACCAATAAATTATTGAGCAGAAAAAGAGAATAGGCGAAAGTTGTAAAGAAGGATATTAAGGAGCGTTAATTGATATCCCGTTTAAAAAAGGAATGGGAGTGTTTTGTACTACAACTGGAATTTGATAGGCAAATAATTGAGTATTTCGGAAAACTTTATTAATTGCATCAGAAATAACAGATTTAACGAAATGGATACTTTGGTTGAGCCATCTTGGAAACAGATGATTATTTTCTACAACAATGGCTTCTTGTTTTGACATATTGTTTTGAAAAGAAGTCCATTGATCTATAAGCCATGTTTTTAAACTATCATCTTCTTTTTCATTTTCTTCTGCACTTTTTCCTTCCGGTATTTGAAAATTTTCCCGGTTTTCAAGTACGAATTCCGATGTAATTTGAATAAGTACATTAAAGTCATCTGCTTTATTGGATAAATTTCGAATCTCGTTTCTGATAAGCATATCCCTGTAGTCATCAGCGATGACGACATTTTGATTCAACCAATTAGCGAAGGATGCTTTTTTTGCAGATGCGGAGAGAGGCAATACAAATTGACTCAAAAATCCCGCTAAAAGGAAAATCAGTATTAACCGCTGGATATGTAAGGCCCGAACAAATTTCATAGTTTGAAAATATGCAGTTTCTAACCGGTATTCAAAAAAATAATCAGGCTTCTTTGTGTAAATAATTACCTGCCATTTTTCTGCTTAGTTCAACAGACAAATAACGGCCAGTGTAACTGATTTCTTGCGCAGAGATATTTTCCGGTGTTCCTTCAGCAATAATCTCTCCTCCGGCATGGCCGCCTTCAGGCCCAAGGTCAATAATCCAGTCCGCCGCTTTTATGAGATCAAGATTGTGTTCGATCACTATGACGGTATTTCCCTTATTTACAAGCTTTTGTATCACATTAACCAACATTTTTACATCCTGGAAATGCAGCCCTGTCGTTGGTTCGTCCATAATATATACGGTATCGCCGGTACCAATTTTAGATAATTCCCTCGCAAGCTTAATACGCTGAGCTTCACCACCGCTCAGTGTCGTACTGGACTGCCCGAGCGTCAAATAACCGAGTCCAACAGAATGTAGTGTTTCGAGCTTTCTCTTTATACCAGGTACGGTGTCAAAAAAATTGAGAGCCTCGCTTACGGGCATTTGAAGAACATCAGAAATTGTTTTTCCCTTGTAATAAATTTCAAGTGTTTCCCGGTTATATCTTTTACCATTGCAATTTTCACAGGTTACATAAACATCGGGCAGAAAATTCATCTCAATTTTTCTCACCCCGTCACCTTTACAACTTTCACAACGTCCGCCTTTAACGTTAAAGCTGAATCTACCCTGATCATACCCTCTTATTTTTGCTTCGGGCAGTTCTGCATATAATGCCCGAATCTGATCAAATACTTTTGTATATGTTCCGGGATTAGATCTCGGAGTTCGTCCGATCGGGCTTTGATCTATGGATATAACCTTATCGACATATTCAATTCCCTCAACAGTATCATAGGGCAGCGGCACCGATTTCGAACTGTAAAAATGATTAGATAAAATGGGTTCAAGTGTCTGATTAATTAAAGAACTTTTTCCGCTGCCGCTTACGCCGGTTACACAAATAAATCTGCCAAGAGGGATTTCAAGATTGACATTCTTGAGGTTATGCCCCTTTGCATTTTTTATGATTAATTTTTTACCTGATCCGTTTCTCCTCTTCTCACTGTAGGGAACTGTCTCTTCATTGACCAGGAATTTAGCTGTTAGTGCAGATTTATCCAGTTCATCAGGCTTGCCCTGTGTAACGACATATCCGCCCTCTGTTCCCGCTCCCGGACCAAGGTCAATCACATAATCGGCATGCTCAATTGTCTCACGATCGTGCTCAACTACAATAACCGAATTACCCAGGTCTCGAAGTGTTTCCAGGGATTTAAGCAGCTTGATATTATCTCTTTGATGAAGGCCAATACTTGGTTCATCTAAAATATACAGTACACCCACGAGCTGTGTTCCAATTTGAGTTGCAAGCCGGATTCGCTGAGCTTCACCGCCGCTGAGTGTCTGTGCTTCCCGGTTCAAAGTCAGATAATCGAGCCCGACATTCAGCAGAAAATCAAGACGGTCTATAACTTCTTTAATTACCTGTCCCCCGATAGATTTTTGGCGCTCGGTAAGATTTAAATTGGTAATGGTCTTTTTCAGGCTCCGGATATCCTGTTGAACCAGATCATGTATCGAATGGCCGTCCAGCAGGTAAGAGAGTGATTCTTTTTTTAGCCTGCCGCCATTACATTCTTCACAAGTAACTTTTGCCAGATAGGATTTCGCCTTATCTCGCTGTTTATTTGATTTACTGTTTTGATATTGTTCGCGGATTAAGGCCGATAGACCTGTGAACTTATGTTTATAAGTGACATTGCTTCGTTTAAAATCGTAACTGATATCATATTTACGTTCACCGCCGCCATCAAAAATTAAATCAAGTTCTGCATCACCAAATTCAGATAGAGGTGTGTCGAAATTGAGATTTACAGACTCAAGAACAGCGTTTAGTTGTTTAAAAATAAATATATCTCTTGGCTTGCCTAAAAACCGGATTGCACCTTCATTGATGGACTGCTCAGGATTGGGTATCACAAGTTTTCGGCTCACATCATATTGATATCCTAATCCGTTACATTTTTTACAGGCACCATAAGGGGAGTTAAATGAAAAAAGATTTGGTGCGGGATCTTCGTACGAGAGTCCGCTTTCAGGATCAAATAAATTTTTTGAAAAAACCTTGTCTTTGAGTTGACCGTTTTCTTTCTGTATTCCCAATATCAGGTTGCCATCGGCCATATCAAGTGCCATACGAACACTTTCCGCAATTCTTTTTTCACTCTTGGGACTGATGACAAAACGATCGATCACAATTTCAATATTGTGAGTTTTATAGCGGTCCAGTTTAATTTCACCTTCCAGATCAATTAGTTCTCCGTCCACTCTCGCCTTAATGAAGCCTTGCTTTTGCATCTGATCAAAAAGTTCACGGTAATGGCCTTTTCTTCCTCTTACAACCGGTGCGAGACAGTATGCTTTTGTTCCGGATTCAAAATTTAAAATTGTTGAGACAACCTGATCCGAAGTTTGTTTTTCCATTTTATTTCCGGAAATGTAAGAATAAGGAACAGCTGCCCTTGCGTAGAGTAACCTCAGGAAATCATAAATTTCAGTAACGGTGCCAACTGTTGACCTTGGATTTCTATTGGTGGTTTTCTGGTCAATAGAAATAACCGGAGACAAACCGTCAATAAAATCAACATC
>JBHJOO010000215.1:0-2123 GCA_050329675.1 Balneolaceae bacterium | reverse complement strand
TTGTATGCATCCTGCGGGTTTATTCAATATTCATGGATGGAATTTGGCCGCGGATTTCGCCACGCCGAAAATCACGGGATGAAATGTTTACGTAGATCATGCCATTTCGCAGGTGATTTATAATAGCGTTTGTCAGTTTAAAACGGTTTTCTTTTTCATTGAACGTCCCGCTGAGATGATCTTCCGATACGTCAGCACTCAGCCTGAACAGGCGGTTTCCGGTTTTACCTTCTTTGCCGAAATGAATGTAGGCGGAGTGATATGAGCTGCGCAAATCAGAAAATTCACCGGATACGAAAAGGGAATCACCCGCTACAGTAATTTCGAGAAAACCTTGGCCGGGTGTTCGTACCTCAGGAACCTGATTAAACCCGGCAAGAGTTACGTAAGATGTGGATTGCGCATTTAGAGATGCGGTTAAGAAAAAGATGACCCACACAAATCCTGTAAATTTTACCTTTTCGCTGGTCCACATAAGAATATTGTTTATGACTTCCTTTATTTAAATTAACGCATGAGGTATGGGTTTTTAGTATGAAAGTTGCATTCTAAATGAAAATGCCGTAGGTATGATTCATAAATGAGGTTTGAAACGAAAGAAAATGAAAACAATAATATCAATCTAATATTTTAACATTGAATTCTGTCAATGGAAAAAGGTTTGTTTCCTTTATGGTCAGTATATTTTTTGTGAGGTGAATTAGATTGAACTTTGAATGTGGCGAGGACCCAGCCCTGACGATTCAACAAGCGACTTGATAGTTTTTGGGCGTTGGCTAAATAGTCTGATAAGTGATTACACATTACTCTGTTGATTATCTGTTTATTAAATTTTAAAAAATTGTAGCATTCCTTTTTTTTTTTTACTTTCTTGTTACAAGGAAATCAGAGTTATTTTGAAGCTGTTTCAGCATGGCGGGGAGAAAAAAATAAATACTAAATGATCAACATGCTGAATAACTTAATCTATGGAAACAATAGCCTCTGCAACCAGGTGGTATTATATCATGCTCTGTTATCTTGTTTCAGACCTGCAAACCTCTGGATTTTCAAACTACATTCGATATAATAATAGTAAAATGAAAGTCCTGTTAATTCCTCTGATACCAGGCTTTCTCCATGAACTATTACTAATGTTAAAGGTAACAGAGATCTTTGATTTACGCTCAAATAGATTCAGTTCAAAAATATTGTAAATAATTATAACCCCTCCTGTTTATCACCAGGAGGGGTTAATAATGCTTTAATTTATTTCTTTATGGCAATTTCACACGTTATTAAATTTCATTGTACGTTACTACTGATTTTGTTTTTTCTGAGCTTTTGCAGTACCGGGCCGGAGCAGGAAACCGATCCTTTAACCGAACTGCCGCCATACGAAGAATTTGATGCCAATTTGGGTACATGGAGTCCAGACGGTAGTAAAATCCTGTTTCAGCACTCCGACCTTAGCGGGGACATTCCTAAACCCCAGCAGTTATGGGTGGTTGACCTTGAAACGGGTGAGCGCTATTTAGTGTTTGACGGACCATCCCTTAATGCGGACTGGAGCCCGGACGGGAATTGGCTGGCGTTTCATACAAATTCAATACCTGAAAAAATATTTAAGTTTAATATAAATGATGAATCTCTTGTTCAGTTAACTGGTGAAGGGTCACCTAATACGTTCAAGAATACTAATATGGCACGGTGGAGTCCTGACGGAAATAAAATTTTATTCACAATAATAGCCGGTGAACCACGTGGCGTTTCAATCATGAATCTGGATGGGACTGATACAAAAATCATTATTCCATTTGGAGTAGGGGCCAACTGGTTTCCGGGTGGAGAACGGATTGTTTATGTCAACTGGGATACGGAGCAGCCACAGGGCAGGCAGCGCCAGCTGTTCACTGCTAACAGTGACGGAACCAATCCGCAAAAATTAACCGACCTGGATAATTCCGATTTTGTTTCAAGCCCGGCCGTATCGTTCGATGGGCAGAAGATTGCTTTTTTACATAAAGAACCTGAAGAAACAACGAATGTCTATATTATGGAAGCTGATGGTTCTGATATTAAAAGAATTACCAGGCTCGGATTCAGGGCAATTGCTTCGAATGTGAGATGGCATCCATCAGAGA
>JBHJOO010000399.1:0-2407 GCA_050329675.1 Balneolaceae bacterium | reverse complement strand
TTGCCGAGGATGATTTTGACGATCGCCTCCTGTTTGAAGAAGCCATTGGCGAATTGCCGGTAATTGTAGAGCTAATCACTGTGTCGAACGGAGAGGAATTGCTTGCCTGGCTCACCAATAAAAAAAACAAGCTTCCCGATATTCTTTTTCTTGATCTGAATATGCCCCGTAAAAACGGTTTTGCATCATTAGGAGAAATAAAGAGGAACACCAGTTTGCAGGATTTGCCGGTAATCATTTTTTCCACAGCTGCAAACAGGGATATGATAAAGCAGGTTTTTAAAGATGCAGCACACTACTACATCCGGAAGCCGGTTCATTTTTGGGAACTTAAAGAGCTGATATATAAATCGCTTAAATTAATAGCGGATTATGATACCACTCTACCGGGAAAAGAAAGCTTTATGCTAACCACAGATTAAAAAAATGGCAGTGAAGTCAGTGAAACATTCAGCTAATCAGGAAAAAAAAAGAAGTAAAACTGAATTTCTTTTTCCAGTAGTTGGTGTAGGTGCTTCAGCCGGGGGTTTAGTGGCTTTTAAAAAAATTCTCAAAGCCATTCCGGAAGACTCCGGTATGGCATTTGTGTTTGTACAGCATTTAGACCCTGACCATGAAAGCCTGCTGCCCGAAATCCTTCAGAAAGGGACCGAAATTCCGGTTTTAGAAGTTTCGGGGGAGTGTAAGTTTAAGCCCAATCACATCTACGTAATGCCCAGCAACAAAATGATGGAGACATCTGAGGGTAAATTACAGCTCGCTCCGCGGCCCGCGAAGAAAAAATTCGAACGTATACTTCCCATCGACCTGTTATTTTCAGCGCTGGCTGAAATTTACGAATCACATGCCATTGGGGTGGTACTATCGGGTACGGCATCGGATGGCACAAAAGGTTTAAAAGCCATCAAAGATAACGGGGGCATCACTTTTGCACAGGATTTAGAGACAGCTGCCCACAGCGGTATGCCCGGAAGTGCCATTCAGGCGGGTGTGGTTGATTTTGTACTTCCACCGGATAAAATTCCGGAAAAATTGCTGGAAGTAACTCGCATCATCAACACTTCGGCCGCTTTAGAGGATCCTCCTGCGCTGGACGAAGAGGAAGCAATCAGGCATATTATTGCCCTCCTGCGAGTACGGAAGGATGCTGATTTTACTTATTATAAACAGACTACGATCCGCAGAAGAATCCTTCGGAGGATGGCGATTAAAAAAATTAAAAAAGTAGCCGGCTATCTTAAATATTTGAGAGAGAACAAAGAGGAACAGGATATCCTGTATAAGGATTTTCTGATTCCGGTCTCATCGTTCTTTCGTGATCCCAAAATATTTGAAAATTTATCCGGAAAATTCATACCGCAACTTTTAAAAGATATTCCAGCTGGTGAAACCATTCGGGTGTGGGTGGCAGGTTGCAGTACAGGTGAAGAGGCTTATTCTCTGGCCATTCTGTTTAAAGAGCTGTTAGACACGTACCCTGCGGGTAACCATCTAAAAAGAATACATATTTTTGCATCTGATTTAAGCGAATCTGCCATCGAAAAAGCGCGCATGGGCACATATTCGGAGGCGGAAGCAGCCGGTGTATCCGATAAGCGGCTAAAGAGGTTTTTTACAAAAACAAATGGACGTTTTCAGATTAACAGGCAGATCCGGGATATGTGTGTATTTGCCGTTCATAATTTTTTAAAAGACCCGCCATTTGGCAAAATGGACCTGATAAGCTGTCGTAATGTGCTCATCTATTTTGAACCCTATTTACAGAAAAAAGCACTTACTACGTTTCATTATGTGTTAAACCCAACCGGTTTTTTATTACTCGGAAAATCGGAAACAACCAGTGGTGTTCCCGATCTTTTTTCTGAAGTTGCAAAAAGTGATAAAATATTTTCACCTAAAGATGTTCCCAGCAAGTATATACAAGTAGTTAACCGAAGATCTGAACTTGATTTTAACCAGGTAGAAGAAAACACAAAACCGGAAAAGAAGAGTCCTGACTTTCAAAACAAGGCAGATGAGATTATGCTCAATAAGTATACTCCTGCCGGTGTAGTGGTGAATGAGGCAATGGATATTGTGCAGTATCGCGGCAAAACAAGCCCATATTTAGAGCAAACATCAGGTAAACCGAGCCACAATCTGATCGCATTGGCAGCTCAGGGCCTGGCATTTGAACTGCGAAATGTTCTGCACAAAGCAAAGCAGGATAATACAGAAGTAAAAAAAGAGAACATACCGGTCAAGATTAACGGTGAGCTGCATACGATTTCCATCGAGGCCATTCCGCTTCAAAATACCATAGAGCCCTACTATTTAGTATTGTTTCACGATACCTTCTCAAAGAGTGGTGAATTGAAACCTGAAACCAAAGCAGCAGAAACAGATAAATCACCGGATGACAAAAAAG
>JBHJOO010000015.1:0-5092 GCA_050329675.1 Balneolaceae bacterium | reverse complement strand
TCCTGCTCGATGGAGATGAATTCTTTGCAGATTGGGATAGAAAACACTCGTACAATGCCACATTAGAAATGGAACCGGCCAGTGGAATTCGCTTGAATCTGTCGTGGCTGATGATGAGTGGTGCACCAAATAAACTTTCTGTTTTTGGAAATGATACCCTTGAACGTCTTGACAGTTACCAACGGCTGGATGCGTCTTTATCCTATAAATTTCAATTTCAAAACAGTTCAGTGATAGATTTGCGTTTTTCTGTATATAATCTGCTGGATGCAGAAAATGTTCTGTTCCGGAATTTCATTTTTACATTTGATGAAACCAGATCTATTCCAAGGCTTCGTCCGCTGCCGGTTGATGTACTTGATCTTGGGATACAGCCATCTTTTATGATCAAGTTTATGTTTTGACTTACAATTTCACGAGACGATCCGTATAACTGCTTGTTTTAGTTAGTCGGAGACGGGAGTTCTGAATACAAAGATTATCTCAGTATCCAGTCGTTCAATTTCCAGTCATGGAATGAAACTTTTGTCAGGTCAACCTCTGGATCTATGAGTGTTCTGAAAGGACCGCCATTTAAGGAACACTCAATGTCAGCAAAAACCGGACGATTATCATATATTTTACTCAAAAACCTGGCGTATTGAATAATAAGTTGAGGGCGGGTTGTCACTTTTCTTTTTTGCCAGTTTTCAAGAAATGGCATTCCGTGGACTTCTAACAATTCACCAGTTTCCTCATGTAAAACATAAAACTGCTCATTACACGATTTACTTCTCAGTTTCATGTGCCATGCAAACCGATGGCCTTCTTCAGTCCAGCTTGGATTACCGGAAATCAAAACATGGCGCATCGGGATCATAACCTGTAAAAAACACCAGAAGGCAAGGGCAGCGGCTATCCACTTTTTGTTACTCTCAACAGGTCTTGTATTCATCGTGTGAACCGCCTCCGGATTCTTTTGAAAATCCCAAATCAATATTACAGTAATCAATAATGAAATTAAAAAAGGTACCGGGCTGATCGCCTCATGAAACCATGCTCCGAAATACGCACCTGAAAGTGCCATTGCAAAAAGAAACAGTTTTTGATTAAAACTTAACCGGGACAAATAATTCCACAGATCTTTAGGCCATGATGGTGAAAGATAGATGGTTAAGGCTGCTATCATAAACCATGGAAAAATTCCAATAGTAAAAAGACGGTCGTTCATCAGGTGAAATAAAACAAGGACGGCAGCCATCCATGGCCTTGTCTTTCGGATCATTAACAGTGGAAATGCAAGAAGATCTATCAATAGCCCGGAATAGCTTGCAAAAATGGCTGTTTCCGGAAGTTCAAACCAGCTTCCAAGCACAGGAAAGTCTGATCTTCGGGGAAGCCATGCATCCATCGGTGATCCGGTAAGCCAATCCATGTTTAACTTGGCAATTCCGCCAAATAAATATACAATTCCAATTTGAAACTGAAGTAAAAGTACAGGCCAGTGTGGAATCCAATTTTCTCTTTTTCCCTGGAACAGCCATGAATCAATTGACCAGATTCGATTAGCAGGTATAAATATCATGATAAAGCTAATCAGTATCACCAGGTAAAAATGATTCAGATAGCGTGTCTGTTCAAGCAGAAAGGTATAGGTGAAAATCAGAAAAAAGAGAGCGGCACTTGTTCGGTACATAAAACTGATGGTAATACACAGAGCAAGAAATCCAAGAATATAGAATAAAAAAATCATCCCGTCGGCAGATAACGGGGTGACCCACGTAAACCATTCATAAGTGAAATGTAACTCCGGCTTTACCCAGTATCGCTCAATCCACCCCTTATCAAAATATCGATAGACTTCCCACAGCATTACCAAGCCAAAAAATATCCTGAAGGCAGTAAGACTTTCGGGAGATACCGGTTTAAAAAGTATATCAATCCGGGAGTTTTTTTTCATTTTCTGTCTATTGCTGTTTCAGTTCCGCGTTGCTTTAATTCCGTATACATCCAGGCTTTCTTCGTTATACAGATCGGGATACACTTTACCCCTAAAAAAAAATCCTGCAGGATCAACTGCAGGATTTTAGAGGTTTAACTACATAAGTATGGGGTTAATCATCGTCGTCTTCAAATTGGTTTTTAAAAACTTCGAATGAGGTCTCAATATTATTGTTAATTTGTTCCGTATTCATCGGGTCTTTTGGATCAAGATCTTCGCCATTTGACCCTTTAAACCAGCTTGATACATCAACCGAAATAACCATTACCGAGTTTTCTCCCTCACCTATCTCAAAAGGGGGATTTATGTCGATATCTATTTCAAAATCTTCGGTTGAACGGAATCTGAACTCCTCATCATTGAACAAACCTTTTACAACCACCGAGTAGCTGCCGGTTTCATCTCTGAAATCAGGGTCATTTACCTGTACATCTATGTCATCCGGCTTTTCAATTTCCAATTCAAATTCATCGTAAATTCCGGCTGGTATATCCTGCTCCGTTAGAAAGAGGGGCGATCCATCCAATGGTAAATTCACGATGAAATTTTCGATTTCAAAATCCAGAGAATCGTTTTGAATACTTTCAAGCTCCATCTCCTCGATAAAAAGCTTTACTTCTTCAATAACAATTCCTTCCAGCTGACCTGAATTCTCAATCTGTTTGGGCATGATATTGCCGGTATTTACAAGCATCTGCAATTGAACACTTGCATTCTCATTCGTTCCTGAATTTGTTGTATCACAGCTCATCATTATAAGAGTGCCAACAAGTATCATTGTAAATAGCGTTAGTAGATTTTTCATTGTTTTCTTTTTTTTGTTCAGTGTTTATTTGAGCATCTGTCTATTTATACTACAGATCAAGAGCCGCATTACCCCTAATGTTTCATCAATTAAGATTTCGGGTTATCAAGAGTGAAAAGCCCCGATAAGTCGGGATTTAGAATAGCACTCAAGACAAGTGGATGCGACATAGCGCCTTAAAAACAAAGAAGCCCCACAGTTTCAACTGCAGGACTTCCGGGTTTTGAGAGCAAATGATTATTGATTAATTGTCATCGTCGTCATCATCATCATCGTCATCGTCATCGTCATTGTCATCGTCATCGTCATCGTCAAAAGAGTCTTCAAATACTTCAAAGGATTTTTCGATATTATCGTTAATACGCTCTGTATTTCTGAAGTCTTTTGGATCAAGATCTTCGCCATTAGAGCCTTTGAACCAGCTTGCTACATCAACACTGATTACAAGAAGGGAATTGCCTGATTCTGAAATTTCAAGTGGTGGATTCAGATCCATTTCAATTTCAAAATCTTCTCTGGAACGGAACCGGAAATCTTCCCCATTGAACGTACCTTTTACCACAATAGAATAGCTGCCGGTTTCATCCCTGAAATCGGGATCATTAACGAAATCATCATCGTCAGGTTTATCAATTTCCAATTCGAATTCATCATATATTCCACGTGGTATTTCTTTTTCTGAAATTACCAGTGGCGTGCCATCCAGTGGCAGATTTACAATGAAATCTTCAATTTCAAAATCACTTGTCCCCCCTGTTCCGTCAAGTTCCATTTCATCAATAAATAACTTGATTTCATTTATGGTGATTCCTTCCGTTTCATTAGTAGTACCTGCAGCATTACTTGCTGTTTGATTGATCAGAGCTTTATTAAAGCTCGTTTCAACCTGCATTTGAACCTTTACTTCAGCCGGGCCATCTTCCGTATCCGATGAGGTAAGATCACAACCAATAAGTATAACGCCTGTAATCAGAGCTGCATTTAATAGCGTATATATATTTTTCTTCATGATAATTTTATGTTTTATGTTTTGTATCGTTGTTTGTGTTATTAGTACAGATAAGTGATGGGGTGTCCCCTAACTCTTTAAACTATTATTTTGAGAACGGCATTATTTTGGTGAAACAAAGGAAAGGAAACTGAATGATATACATTGGATCAACCGGTCAACAGAAAGGCAGCAAAGTGTATGGAGTAAATCTTTTTATCCGTCCGAATTGACATATCTGCAATTTTCTATTAAAATCCGGGGTCTTTTTCATATAACCTGTTTTGTTTAGAACGAAATAAAACCTGATATGCTGCCTTTTACATCCTGGTTATTGCTGCTGGCCGTCATCATTCTTCCGCTTTCGATTGTATTGCGGTTTTATTTTAAACAGGCCAGGAATTATAAAAATGGTAATAAAAATGAGCGAGCTGAATAATGGGATATGCCGAGGGATCAGCCACTATTATCGCCATTGTGGTCATCTATTTCCTTGTTTTGTTTGTAATCGGGTTGTGGAGCCGGAAAGAGTCCACAAACGTTGAAGGGTATTATGTAGCCGGAAAGAAACTGCCATCGTGGGTGATTGCGTTCAGTTCAAACACTACCGGTGAGAGTGCCTGGCTTCTGCTGGGCCTTACGGGTATGGCTTATCTTGTGGGTATCCATGCACTGTGGATTGTACTGGGCGAAGTTATTGGCGTGACGCTGGCGTGGGTTCTGGTAGCCAAACCCTTTAAGGAATATACTGACCGGTACGACTCGATTACCATTCCCGATTACCTGGAAGACCGTTTTATGGACCGATCCCGTATTTTAAGAATTATCAGTGTTACTGTGATATTATCGATGACAGCATTTTATATTGCCGCCCAGCTCACTGCCTCCGGAAAAGCATTTGAATCTTTTCTGGGAACTACTTACGAGGCAGGGGTTGTTCTCGGGGCAATTATGATCCTGTATTATACTACTGTCGGCGGTTTCAAAGCAGTTGCCTATGCCGACCTTCTCAATGGTATCCTGATGGTTCTCTGTCTTATTATGTTGCCTGTAACGGGAATTATGGCAGCCGGCGGCTGGGTAGAAATGTGGGAAAACCTGTCAAATCAGGATCCTGTTTTACTGGAAACATTCGGCGGTATGAGCTGGTCGTATGCCGGCTTTTCATCTGTACTTGGCTTCCTGGGTATAGGCCTCGCTTTTCTCGGCTCTCCCCAGCTGCTTACACGATTTATCTCGGCCAAAGATCAATACAATATCACCAACGGAAGTGTTATAGCAGTAATTTGTATCATTATTTTTGGCCTGGGAGCAGTTT
>JBHJOO010000326.1:0-4968 GCA_050329675.1 Balneolaceae bacterium | reverse complement strand
GGGTATAGCAGAAAATATTCTTGCCGGTGAAATTGCAGCAGCGGATAGACGATATGCTGATGCGGAACAGTTCCTGCGTGAAGCTGCCCGGCTTGAAGACACCTTGCCTTACAGTGAACCCGAACCCTGGCCGATTCCGGCCCGCCATGTATTAGGTGCTGTGCTGCTGGAAGCAGGGCGTGCAGCCGATGCAGAAATCGTCTACCGAGAGGCTTTGCAAGACCACCCTGAAAACGGCTGGTCTCTTTTCGGATTGATGCAGAGTCTTCAGGCTCAGGGAAAAACGGCAGAGGCGGAAAAAGCAAGGCGAGATTTTGAAAAAGCGTGGGAGCGGTCGGATGTCTATTTGAGGGCATCGCGGTTTTGAGGTGAATCTTCGTGATACTTCGTGTCATCGTGCCTTCGTGGCAAAAAACCGGCAGCTTATTACCACGCAGGTACTAAATCTCAAAGATTCACAAAGTCCATTTTACTACAATAGCTTATCCATTATTGAATTAAAAAAATCCGCGAAAACTGCGTAATTTTCCTAATCCGCGATCAGTAAGTGGCTTCAAATTCTGAAATCGCTGAATCCGGATTCCTGATTAAGCTGACCTCAGCCGGTGTTAAATTCAATTCACTCGCCATTTTTTCCCTTGAGGGTTTTAGCATGATGAAATAGACAATCGTAACTACTAAAATTGCGAGAAGCATCGTACTGCCTGTAAACATAAAACCAACGATAGCAAACAGTGCAATTCCTTCAACCATTGCATACTGCACGACCAGGCTTCCCCTGTAGTGAGCCGTTTTCTCCAGGAAATTTTTCATTTCAGCCGTTTTGGCAAGCCTTTTTTTGAAATACAGATAACTTCCCGTCATCCCGATCACGAAATAGAGGCTGACTACAATTAACATCACGTCATAAAGCAAATCGTTTTCGACTTCAAGAAAACCGCTTTTCACCATGTAAATTCCCATCGCCCCGAGAAGAATTTGGCCACCGAGCATGAAGTAATAAATCATATTGATTGCCTTGAAATACTCAGCAGCGGTTATTTTTGTTTTGGCCATGATTGTCGGTTTTAGAATGATACGAAAGAGAGAGTTGAAGTTGAATGCATACGTCTTTATCGGTAAAATTACCTTCAATTATTTCTTTTTTTAAGGAATTTAAATTCCAAAAGTACATTTAGTATACCTTTTATGGATTGCAGATAGAGGCACAACAGGTCAGCTTTAAAATAGCTCTGGTCAGCTACGATTAATTTAACATTATACAGCTATTTTCCAAATTATAATTGAATAAAAGTCTATCCCCCTGCTTACCCAAATTCGTCAAACCATTTTTGAGCTGTAAGCTGATTCACTTCTTCAAAATACTCTTTGGAAAAATCTTCTGAGGTGTTTTTTCCGGTCTTAATTTCCCAGATGTACTTAATTAACACACTGCCAATGGCATGGATGGCATCATGACGGTTTAACCCTTCCCGGATTAATCGATTTAAGGTCTTCCGGACAGGATACTCATCTCCAAGAGCAATTTGATTTTCTATAACCGAATGAACGGTTGAATGAAGATGAACATTGGGCATCTCCTCTTCAAACCGGCTATGATATTCCATCACAAGAACAATACGGTCCAGCTCATCAAGTGCCAGCCATTCGTCAGGATCCGGGGCATGCTGAGGATCATAACTGGTGATCATAATAATTGGTTTTTATTTATTTGTTGATATAACATATTATATAAAATATATCTAAACAACTGCCCAGCCAAAACAAACCGGGCTTCCTCAGAAGTCATACCCTCATAGAACCCTGCAGGCTATTTTCAGTTATCCAATTAGTTTCAAAAAGCGGTTACTCCTGAATTGGGCTTTCCCGAAGGATCGTGTGTAACTCTTCAGATTATTTTGAAATTTTCAGAATTAATTTGTTTTCAAATTCAGAAAATTTATATTTGGTACCAAATACGGTACCTTAACGATCGTTATAATGGGGAGAAAAGATAAGCTGCTTAACAAAGCAAAACGTTCAACTGCTAACTTTAGATTCAAAGACTTGATAAATTTGGCAGAACTAAGTGGATTTGAGCTAAAGCGGCAAAAAAGCTCTCATGTTATTATGAAACATAAAACACATGATCTCTTTATGAATTTCCAGGACAATAATGGTGATGCGAAGCCTTACCAGGTTAAGCAACTGTTAAAATATATAGACGATTACAACTTATAAATAAATGACACATGAGTATAGAAAAAAAGTATAGTTTTAATCTTCGGTTTAGCGAAGAGGATGCAGGTTATATCGCAGTTTGCCCTGAGTTTCCCGGACTCAGTGCATTTGGTGAAACTCCGGAAGAAGCTGCAAAAGAAGCCGGAACAGCATTAGAATTATTTATTGAATCTTATAACGAGGAAAATAAGCCATTGCCGGAGCCAAATGTTGTTAAAGAATATAGTGGCCAGATAAGAATAAGATTGCCAAAATCTCTGCATCAACAGCTGGCAATGCGAGCCGGGGAAGAAGATACCTCCATTAACACATTGATGATTCAGTATATCAGTGAAGGATTGTCTTCCAAAAGAACTGAAATTTCCTATTCAAATTTGATCCGTGACATAATCGAGTCTTACCAAGCTGATAAATAAGAAAGAATCTTCAGCTGCAAACCGGGTTTCCATCACCGGGAGGCTTTAGCTGCATTTTCCGGCATTGAAAAATTGAGACTTTTCAGAACTGCTTCAATAGTTAAAAGAATAATTACTTCCAAAGTACACACCTCTCCCCTTTGCCTACTCGGCGGTTACCCCTCTTTCTCTTTGCACGCTTTGATTGAAACTCCCCCATTCTGTTTCTCGCAAAGAACACCATGAAAAAACAGACGCGAAGCTCGCGGCGAGTTTGAGAATATTGGGTTTGCCTGACATCCATTTAACATTCAGCCGGCTTAGTGGGCAGATATTGGATATTCATGAAATAAAAAACGGGGAATACTATTGACCCCGGGTGGGAAACACTCGTGACCCTCGACAGGCAAATTACAGGCAGTACCTGATTTTAATATTGAGAAAGTTGAATTATCTCAACACCGGCAAGGAACCACGCAGGCTTTGTCCCAGGCCTTGACTTGTTATACGCCAAGATGTTTTTCCATGACGAGTACATCTAATCCCTTGTACTTAATTTGTTCTACTGGTTCCCAGCCCAGGTGCCTGTAGAGTCCTCCGTCTAATCTTTCAGTTTGCAGATGTAGTATACTGACACTGAGTGACCGGGCAACTTCCTTCGTTTTTTCTATCAAGCGGGCAGCCACTCCATATCCGCGATATTTTTCAGGAACAAAAATGCCACCGATCCAGTGCTCTTTGTCAGGATAGATATCCATTTCACGATATTTGAGTTGAGCAACTCCTGTTATTTCATCATTATCAACGGCCAGCAGCATGAGTGGAATTTTATCCCGATTTAAATAATTCTGCAGCTTTAGGCTTATTTCCTCAACTGAATTTACTTTTCCTGTATGCTCCCATTGATTAAAATACCATTTAGCAATTACAGGTATCGATTCCTTATGATCTGCTAAATACTTGAAGGTCATTCAGGTGTCTGTTTTCATGGCGTATATGATACTCACTATACAACTTATCTCAGACAACTGCCCAGCCAATTTCAATTAATTCCAAAAAAAGAACCCGTTGAATCCATTTTCCGAATTACGGTATTCAATAAACCTATCACACCTCACATTTTCGCTTCACTTAAGACATCAGTAGCATAATGAAGGGAAGCTTTCCCCGATTTAAGTGACTCTTTTCTTTTTTGAACTTCACCAATCCAGGCCTGTTCAATTTCAGGGTCAATTTTTCCATGAATGCTTTGCAGTAATTTATCAGCCAGACGTGCTTTATCCTTTTTGTTCAGATTCAGTGCTGAATTGTCAATCTCTTTTAAATCGGTGATCATAGGAAAAGTGTTTAGTTTACTTGAATGTAATTATTAACGATGAAAGCTGGTAGAAATTAGATTTTGGATAGTGGGTATAATGGTTTGGTGTTTCTGCTGCCGGGCGATCTACTTTAAAAACGAGCAAGAAACCTGAATCGTTCAGCAGGAATTGCTGGTTATGTAACCGGTTCTGTTTCCTGAATTAAAACTTCCGCCGGGATACCAAGTTTTCGATACAAGATTTTAATTTGGCGAAGTGAAAGCGATCGTTTGCCAGATAAAATTTCACTAGCCCTGGATTTTGATCCCAGTAGTTTTGCCAAATCTTTTTGTTGCATGCCCAGTTGATCCATTCGAAATTTTATTGCTTCAACTGGTTTAGGAGCTTCAATAGGGAAATGCTTTTTTTCATATTCATCGACTAATATTCCCAAAATTTCCAATTCATCGCCTTCTTTACTGCCAGGGGTAGCATCAAAAATTTCTTCGATGCGATCTAATGCCTTTTGATAATCGTTCTCGGTATGTATGGGTTGAATCTGCATAATATTACGTACCCGTTTTAAATTGTCGTTGCATCAATTTTGTCATATTCAGCATGAGTACCTACAAAACGAATGAAAACCTGTCCATAGTCATAATTAATTTTGACTACTAACCTGTAAGTATTGCCCTTGATATTGAAAACCACTCGATTGTCAGGAAGAATACTGGCATGTGGATATTTTTGCTTGATATCTGCCGGTGATTCCCAATTGGAATTTTCAGCCTCAGAAAACCACGCCTTTAATGCACCTTCTGAATCAGAATGGTTTTTCCAAAATTCACGTAATGTTTTTCGGGCAAACACTCGCATGATGAAAGATAGGAAGTTCCACTATTGGGAACAAGAGGAAAAAGAGGTTACATAACGGTCTGGCAATTCTGCTGCGGGACGATCATCTATATTACCGTGAACCAACACGTACCCGTCAGCAGGAATTGCTGGTTGAACTAAGCCGCTAAGCGGCAGTTTGGTATCCCACTCAAAGCTTG
>JBHJOO010000397.1:0-9959 GCA_050329675.1 Balneolaceae bacterium | reverse complement strand
TCATCTTTGAACCGTTTTAATGAGTCGATCTCTCCGTCAAAAACTACAACACCATCGCGTATAACCCTGATCCGGTTATTTCTGTTAATCTTGCCATCCAGAACATAACACCCGGCTATGGTTCCAACTTTTGAAACCTTAAATACTTCTCTTACTTCTACATAACCAAGAATTTCCTCACGTATTTCAGGGCTTAAAAGTCCTTCAAGTGCATCGTGCACTTCGTCAACCGCATCATATATAACGCTGAAAAGGCGAATATCAATTTTTTCATTTTCTGCAAGTTTTCTCGCATTTGCAGAAGGGCGTACCTGAAAACCGATAATAATGGCATCGGATGCCGAGGCAAGCAGCACATCTGATTCGGTTATGGCGCCTGAGCCGGTGTGAATAATATTTACAGCCACTTCATCCGTGCTTAATTTTTGAAGGGCACCGGAAAGTGCTTCAATAGACCCGTCAACATCGGCCTTAATAATTATATTCAATTCGGATACTTCACCAAGAGCCATTCGCCGCGAAAGATCATCAAGAGTAAGATGTTTTGTTGTTCTGAGAGATTGTTCCCGTTTAATCTGCTGCCTTTGATTTGCTATCTCTTTGGCTGTTTTTTCATCTTTTGGTACAATCAGTTTATCGCCGGCCTGTGGAATATTATCAAAACCGGTTAACTGAACCGGGGTGGACGGGCCTGCTTCTTTTAATCGCTGGCCATGTTCGTTTTCCATAGCTCTGACTCTTCCAAAACACGGGCCGGCTACAAAGGGATCACCGATTTTAAGCGTGCCGTTTTGCACAAGCAGGTTTGCAACGATTCCTTTGCCTTTGTCAACTCTTGCTTCGAGAATAATACCTTGCGCTCTTCTATTCGGATTCGCTTTCAATTCCATCAATTCTGCTTCAATCAGTACTTTTTCAAGCAATTCTTCAATGCCCATGCCGGTGTGGGCAGATACTTCAGCACATTGATTGCTGCCGCCCCACTCTTCGACGATAACCCCATTGTCTGCCAGCTGTTGTTTAATTTTATCCGGATTTGCACCTTCCTTGTCCATTTTATTGATTGCGGCTACAATAGGCACACCCGCAGCCTTGGCATGGTTTATCGCCTCAATTGTCTGCGGCATAACGGCATCATCGGCAGCAACCACCAGGATAACTATATCGGTTGCCTGTGCACCTCTGCTTCTCATAGCTGTAAATGCCTCGTGTCCGGGTGTGTCGAGGAATGTGATTTTTCTGCCATCATCCGTTTTCACTTCATAAGCACCAACATGCTGGGTAATTCCGCCGGCTTCACCTGCAGCTACCTTAGTTTTCCTGATATAATCAAGGAGTGATGTTTTTCCATGATCTACATGGCCCATTACCGTAATAATCGGTGCACGTGGTTCAAGATCTTCCGGATCATCTTCGTCAACTTCAATCTCTTCTATAACTTCTTCTGCATCTACAAACTCAACATCCGTATCAAATTCAGACGCTACCAGTTCAATGGTTGATGCATCAAGCCGCTGATTGATGGAAACCATCATACCGATACTCATACAAGCTGTAATCACTTCATTCGGGCTAACATCCAAAAGATCAGCAAGATCACTAACAGTTATAAATTCGGTTACTTCGATCACATCCTGATCTCCCTCGTGCATCTCTTCTTGTAACAGGCGTTCTTCCTCTCTCTCCTCTTTTCTCTGTCTCCTTCTTTTTTGCCGCCTGGTTCCAACAGTACCGCTTTCTTTCATTTTCTGGATTGTTTCACGCATTTTACGTTCAACATCCTCTTCATCTACCTTTCTGCTTCTTGATTTTTTAGCTTTTTTACCGGTTTTCTCTTTAGCCGTTTGTGATTCAGTGTCTTCTTTCTTTTTGAGCTCCTTTTTCTTGGGAACAGCTTTTTCAACTTCCTGATCCCTGTCTTTTCTTCTTTTTCGTTTCTTTTTCTTCTTTTTGGGATCGCTTGCTTTGGCAAATTCAACTTTACCAAGAATTTTTGTACCCTTTAATTTACCCGCCCGGCCTCTCAGAATATCTTCATCATCCTCTTCATCTGTATCGTATGCTTCTTCTTTTATTTCCTCTGGTTCTTTTATCACTTCACTGGCAGCCTTTACAGGATCTTCAGATTCAACTTCCTCCTTTTTTTCCTTTGATTTGTCAGTAATTATTTCGTCTGACTCATCTGATAAACTTTTATCGGCGGGTTGAGAAGGCTCTTCTTCAGTTTTGGCAACTTCTTCTTTTACCGGTTGCTTTTCAGCCTTATCAGGCTTTTTTGCTTGCTCCTGCTTTACTTTTAATTCTTTTTTATCTGCTGCTTTTTGTTCCTGAACAGGTTCTGTGTCAAGCTTTTTGCCTTTATCTGCTGTTTTTTCAATTTCACCGGTTTCAGGCTCTTCAATATCTTCCTTGGGTTCTATATCATCCTGAGGTTCGAGCGGTAAATCATCAATCGGTTCAAGGAAACTGTCGAATGAAACCCTGTCACTTTTTTCAGGCCGGGATTTATCGACACTGCTTTTCACATCTTCTGCAGCTAAATCGTTCTCTGTACCATCAGCATCGTCCTCTCCGTAAGCCAATTGCAGAGCCCTGTACATTTCAGGGGTAATAGAAGAGTTGGGTTTGTTTGCTATGTCAAACCCACTTTCAGCAAGTGTATCCACAATGGTTTTTGTAGCTACATTAAATTCGGAAGCTACTTTAAATAGTTTTTTTTGTCTTTTATCTGTCATACAGTTATTTACAATCGCATTAAAAAAGTGATTTTAACATCACTGTTGCCTAAAGGTACGATCAATCTTCCTCGTCCTCAAATTCATAGGATATAATATCAATAATCTTTTCTGCTTCTTCAGGTGTTATTTTGCCATTGGTTCTGTTCACAAGTTCCTGTTCATCCAGCTCCAGTACAGCACGGGCTGTATCACAACCAATTTCATAAAGTAATTGAATGGTCTCTTCACCAAAGTCTACCTCAAATTCCTTGAGATCGATATCGTCTTCCTCTTCAACTTCCCTGTAGACATCAATTTCACAACCTGTTAAACGTGATGCAAGCCGGATATTTACCCCGCCTTTACCAATGGCTTTTGAAACTTCATCAGCCGGTACAAGAACATTGGCGTTTTTACCATCTTCGCTAAGCTCTACTTTCATCACATGTGCAGGCTGCAGTGCCCGTTTAATAAATTCAATTTTATCATCGGTATAGTTAATTACATCAATATTTTCATTTTGCAATTCCCGCACAATAGCATGTATCCTGATTCCCTTCATGCCAACACAGGCACCTACAGGGTCAACACGTTCATCATGAGACATTACGGCTACCTTTGACCGGTCACCCGGTTCCCTTGCAATTCTTTTAATCTCAATAATGCCGTCAAATACTTCCGGTATTTCATTTTCAAACAGACGTTCAAGAAAAAGCGGTGACGTCCGTGAAATGATAACAGTTGGATTGCCATTATATCTTTTTACTTCCGAGACTACCGCCCTGATAGTATCCCCCTTCCGATACCTGTCTTTATAAATTTGTTCATTTTTTGGCAGCAGTAATTCTACACCGTTATGATTTACAAGAATATCTTTGTTATTTCGAATCTGATAAACATCACCAAGTACAATCTCTCCGATTCTGTCGGAATAATCATCATAAATATTGTCTTTCTCTATTTCCCTGATTCTTTGTGCAAGTTGCTGCCTTGCCATGGTTACGGCGCGTCTGCCGAAATCTGTTATAGAAATCTCCTGTGCAAATTCATCATACAGCTCCAGGTCAGGATCAATTTTTTTGGCATCTTCAAGAGAAATTTCAGTAACGGGATCCGTGAGTTCATCAGCAGGCACAACCTCTCTTACATGAAGAATTTGTATTTCACCGCGGTCGGGGTTAAGAATAACTTCAAATGCTTCATCCGATTCATATTTCTTTCGAATCATGGTAAGAAATACATCTTCGAGGATGGTTAGCAATAAATCCCGGTCAATTCCCTTGTCTTTTGCAATTTCAGCAAAAGACTGTATTATCATTTTTGAAATATCATTTTGCATCTGGCAAACTCCTGTTTAGGATCAAATTTTTGGTAATATTTTTGTTTCTACAACTTTATCAAACCCAATCTTAATGGGTTCCTTGTCTTTCTCTTCTGGCTTAACTTCAATCTCAGATTCCGTTACTTCAGACAAAATGCCATCAACAGTTATATAAGTACCATCCGATGTATATTTTACCCGTGCGATTCGGCCACGATTTTTTTTATATTGCCGGATATCTGATAATGGCCTGCTTAAACCAGGCGTTGATACATTTAACCGGTAAGAGTTCTGAATTACATTATGTGCATCCAGTAAAAAACCGATTTCACGGCTTATCTGTGAGCACTTGTCGACATTGGCGACATCAGACTCAGAATCAACATTTATCCATACAACGATACCATTATGTTGTTTAATTTCAACATCGACTACATACATATCGTATTGAGCTGCAATTGGTTCAGCTAATTTAGCTATAATTTTTTCTTGTGATTCAGACATCTTTTACCTGTTACAAAAAATAAAAAAAGTGAGTGCCCTTCGACGCTCACTACAGTTAATAAAAATACCCTAAAGTATAGAAAATAACAACTTATCGAAGTAAGTGTTTTCAATTTAATTCACAGTTGAAATCGTAATTTCAAAACTAAATTTAATACGCTAAATCTTTATTTTTATTTTATAATGAAAATTCATTTATCAAATACATTCGTATTAGTATTTGCAATTCTGTTTTTTACGGGATGTAATTCTGAAAGAACTCATCAGAAAACTGAAACAGCCGGCCGCACACTTGAATATGTGGGAACCCTTGATTTTCTTGCTCCGGATGGCGGGCTGCTCACAACCATTGAAATTGCCATTGCAGATGATGAGCCTTCAAGAAGTGCAGGATTGATGGACGTACGTGATCTTCCTGAAAATAAAGGCATGTTATTTCTTTTTGATGACGAACAGCCCCGAAGCTTTTGGATGGCAAGTACTCCCCTTTCTCTGGATATCATTTTTGTAAACTCAAATAGGGAAATCGTAAGAATTCACAGAAATACACAGCCATACTCGCAACAAAACTTTCAATCCGAAGTACCGGCGAAATACGTTGTAGAAGTAAATGCGGGTTTTACGACCAGATATGATATAACAGAAGGAGTTCTTGTCGATTTTAAGCTTTGAGATTCTCATTAAACTCTTTCGCTCTATGTGAAACTTGTTAGGCTGAATCCAGCCCTGTTTTTTTCACGCGAAGTCCGCAAAATAAAAAGATCGCCAAGGACGCAAATAAAATGGACAGGATTAAAAAGTAAAACGTTAAGTGCAATACCAGCAACTACTTCATAATCAGGCCGGCTGCTCAGCGTATTTCTCAAGATACTCTTTAGCAGTGAGTACATTCTGTGTGGATCCCGTATAGATTGGAGTCCTTTGGTGAATCGTTTCAGGCTGAATTTCCATGATTCGATTTTTTCCATCGATAGACATCCCTCCTGCTTGTTCGATAATAAAACTGAGCGGATTACACTCATACATAAGTCTCAGTTTTCCGTTCGGATACATTTTACTGGATGGATAAATAAAGATTCCGCCTTTGATTAATGTTCGGTGAATATCTGCAACCATTGAACCGATGTATCTGGCTGAATAAGGCCTTCCTGTTTCAGGATCATCTTCCTGGCAGTATTTGATATATTTTTTCAGTCCATATTCCCAACTGTTGTAACTCCCTTCATTAATACTGTATATCTTTCCATATTCCGGTATTTCAAAATTATCATTCGACAGGATAAATTCTCCGATACCCGGATCAAGGGTAAAGGCTGAGACACCCATTCCGGTGGTATAAACCAATATTGTACTCGATCCGTAAAGCACGTATCCTGCTGCTACCTGCCTTATGCCCGGCTGCAGTGCATCTTTTTCAGTTACTTCGCTATTGAATCTTGATGGCCTCATGTAAATTGAAAAAATACTTCCAATCGAGACGTTCACATCGATGTTTGAAGATCCGTCAAGCGGATCAAGATAAACGATATATTTCCCCCCGTCACTGCTTAACCTTACGATACCGTCGTTTTCTTCGGAAATAACCATACAGGTAATCAATGACCGGTCAAGTGCTGATATCAGCTGCTGATCTGCAAATAAATCAAGCTTTTTTACAGATTCCCCATGTACATTTTTGCTTCCATCTACACCGAGCAGGTTGGTTATTCCGGCTTTGTTCACTTCACGCGATATGATTTTAGCTGCAAGTCCAATGTCCCTCAATAATTGTGAAAGCTCACCTGTAGCTCCCGGAAAACGGTTTTGGGATTGGATGATATACTCTTCAAGCGTTACAAGCCGGTTTTTATACGTGTTCATAAAACTTCTCTCTGTTTGAGTTTACTATTCAGTTTCTGAGTATATGATGCTGAATTCCAAAAACAAATTCCATCAAAAAGTTACATATTATTGCTTTCTAATATTTTGCGATAAAGTGATTCTGCTTTTTTTTTAAATTCAAATAGGGATCCGTCGTTCTCAATTACATAGTCGGCAAGGTATTCAAGTGACTCAAAATTTTGCTGTTTATTTATCCTGGCCTGTACTTTATTTTTATCGGTGCCATCCCTGCTGATTACCCGCTGAATTCTGTTTTCCTCTTTGCTTTTAACAATCACAATAATATCGAGCATTTCGGGCCTGCCATTTTGAAGAAGCAGCGCGGCTTCCTTTACAAATACCTTGTATCCCTTGTTTTCTGCATACCCTGCTAATCGTTCGGTTTCTTTGTAAACTGCAGGATGTACGATTTGGTTTAAGGCCGCCACTTTATTTTCCTGAAATGCTTTTTTCGACAGAAACTGCCGGTTCAGATTGCCATCAGAATCATAAGCTGCACCACCAAATTCATTAATTATTTTATTTTTTACCCTCTCATTTGTAATCATCAGTTCTTTAGCAAGGTCATCCGCATAAACTACGTATGCTCCAAGTTTTTCCCACTCTTTGCAAAGAGTACTTTTTCCGCTGCCAATTCCTCCCGTCACTCCAACTTTGATCATATATTCAATTATATAATAGTATCGGAAATTAACGTCTGTTTCGGTTCGGGATAATCCGTAGTATAATGAAGCCCTCTGCTTTCTTTTCGCATCATTGCTGAACGGACGATCAGAAAAGCAACACCGATTAAATTTCTTAGCTCACAAAGCGGAACACTAACTTTGGTTCTGTGATAAAAATGTTCCACTTCTTCATCAAGAAGCCGGATTCGGCGCATAGCCCTTTCAAGGCGCAAATCACTTCTGACAATGCCGACATAATCCCACATGATGTGCTGCAGTTCCTGTTTATTATGTGAAATCAGAACCCATTCTACCGGGTTTTCTGTGTTACTTTCATCCCATTCGGGAATTTCATCTTTAAAGGAAATTTCTTGAATATGGCGGGATGCTTTTTTAACGGCTCTGTCTGCAAAAACCAGGGCTTCAAGCAGGCTGTTCGAAGCCAGGCGGTTTGCACCATGTACACCGGTACAAGCTGTTTCACCACAAGAAAAAAGGCCTTTTATACTGGTTTGGCCGTTAAGGTCGGTAACCACACCCCCACAATTGTAATGTGCAGCAGGTACCACAGGGATCTGATCGCGGGTTATGTCTATTCCATATTTGAGGCAGGTGCTATAAATATTGGGAAAATGGCTGATAAGTTCTTCGGAATCAATATGAGTAACATCGAGATAAACACATTCATCCCCTCTTTTTTTCAGCTGATCATCAATTGATCTGGCAACAATATCGCGCGGAGCCAGTTCTTTTCTTTCATGGTAGTTTGCCATAAAAGCTTCACCGTCCGAATTCCGCAGAATTCCGCCATGCCCTCTTACGGCTTCTGAAATAAGAAAAGAGCCAGCTTCAGGAACACATAGAGAAGTCGGATGAAATTGTATAAACTCCATGTTTGAGATTCGTGCTTTGGCTCTGTATGCCATGGCTATCCCGTCACCGGTTGCTATATCCGGATTCGTTGTATGCTGATAAATCTGGCCGGTTCCGCCTGTAGCAAGCAAGGTGGTTTTAGCAAGAGCACGGTGAACTTCACCCGTTTTTGTATCCAGAACATAAGCACCGAAACAGCGTATGCGATCATATCTTGTAACATTTTTTCCCAAGTGATGCTCTGTAAGCAGTTCCAGTGCAAAGTGATGTTCAAAAATCTCAATATTCGGTTGAGCAGTTGCAGTATCCACAAGAATTTTTTCGATTTCCCTGCCGGTCATATCAGCAGCGTGTACAATTCTTTTTTCCGAATGGCCGCCTTCCATTACCAGATGAAATTCCCCATTTTCGGTGGTAAACCGGGCGCCCATTTTAACCAGATCATGAATAACTCCGGGCCCCTCTTTAACGATCAATTCAACAGCTTCTTTTTTGCAAAGGCCGGCCCCAGCCTTTAAGGTATCCTGTATATGTTTTTCAAACGAATCGGTTGAAGATAGTACACTGGCAATACCCCCCTGTGCATACGCTGTATTCGCCTCGCTTTTGTTTTTTTTTGTAATGATACCAACCGTGCCAAATTCAGCAGCTTTTATAGCAGCCATTAATCCGGCACTTCCGCTGCCGATGACCAAAAAATCAAATTTAAAAGGCATTATGCATCAAAAAAGCTTTGATAAATTCATCAAGATCACCATCCATCACACCCTGTACATCTGATGTCTCATAATCTGTACGATGATCTTTAACCATATTATAGGGTTGGAACACATAGGATCTTATTTGAGATCCCCATTCAATTTTACTTTTTGAATCTTCAAGAGTTTGCTGCTCCCGCTCTTTTATGTTTTTTTCAAGTTCATAAATCTTGGACTTTAGCATCAGCATTGCTTTTTCACGATTCTGCATCTGAGAGCGTTCCTGCTGACATTCCGCCACAACCCGTTCTTCCGTTCCATCAGACAGTGTTCCTTTCCAGATGAGACGAACTCCCGTTTCAACTTTGTTGACGTTTTGCCCTCCTGCCCCGCTTGCATGAAATCGCTGCAATTCCACATCACTATCATTAATGTTTACCTCTATGGTATCATCGATGATTGGTGAAACGAAAACTGAACAGAATGACGTATGCCTGCGGGCGTTACTGTCGAACGGAGATATACGAACAAGACGGTGAACGCCGCTTTCAGCTTTTAAAAAGCCGTATGCATTTTTTCCAATTACTTCAATGGATGCACTTTTAAGCCCTGCAACATCTCCCTGCTGATATTCAATGGTGGAAACTTTATACCCTTTTTTTTCAGCCCACCGGTTGTACATTCTAAAGAGCATTTCAGCCCAATCCTGGCTTTCAGTACCACCCGCTCCGGGATTAAATGAGACAATGGCATCCCGGTGATCATCTTCTCCTCGCAACATGTTCTGAAGTTCAAGTTCCTGCAGTTTCTTCGAAAACAAAGTACATTCCTTTCGAAGATCTTCTTCTACATCCTCTCCTTCATCAAGAAACTGTTTATAGACTTTGATACTTTCCCTGAGCTCATTAAGCTTATCCCAGCTTTCAATTATGCTTTTTTCACTATCCAGTGAGCGCATAATTTCCTGTGCTTTCTCGGGGTCATTCCAGAATTCAGGATCCTGTGTTTTTTCCTGAAGTTCAATAATATTTACTTTTCTCTTATCGTAGTCAAAGATACCTCCTGAGCGCGTCCAAGCGCTCAAAAAGTTTTTCAATCTCGTTTACACTGGTGGTTTCTATCATTTATATTTATCTACTGATTAATCTTCCAAGAAGTATACCGGCAATCAAACCTCCAGCGAATGCGATACCGATACCCTGCTCGGGATTGGCGCGAACATATCTTCGGGCATTTCTGTATTCATGCCTTATTTCACGTTCCAGGTTCTCGCGTTCACTTCTAAGGGTATTGATAATAT
>JBHJOO010000380.1:0-6147 GCA_050329675.1 Balneolaceae bacterium | reverse complement strand
AGAATCGACCTACCAATTTCCAATTTATAATTTTAAATTTGACAAGACATTATTTCCAGATGAAACCCAATAGATCCATAAGGAGACCTGAACTCAGACACACTTTTCTGGATAGTGCCCAATAATGACGGCCAATTCCACTTCCCAGTCGGTCTTCCGGCTGTTTTTTGGGATGATTACATCATCATATGGCCCTGATAGTGCCGTAGTGGATTTAAAGAACAGAATGGGCTCTTCCGGGATCTTCATCCCCCCCTCACGGGCATGATCTTCATAGTTCAAGCCAACGCATACAATTTTCCCAGGATTTTTAACCGGGGGGGCCAGCCGTTGATCCGCAGAAAGTTCTGAAAGTGTACTGGGATTTGTACTCAGCCATTGTTCTAAACGTGTAATACCATCCTTTCCGAAGAATCGGCTGTCGTAATCTTCCCCAAAGCCGGATACATCTATCTTTTTCCCGTCTCCCCGGATTATCCCCGGTTTTTCCATTCCCGGCTTACCAAATCGTATAAGTTTCATATATACTGTTTTTTTGTTTTATGCATAAATTTCGTTATTCAGGAGTTCTATCTTGCCAGTAAAGAACATTATACAACATATCACTTTATTCCTTGTTTGGTGATTACTCCTTTTCAAACATAAATTTTCAGATTTACGAATTCAGGGTGGTAAATCCACCATCTATCGGATAGTTCACCCCGGTAATAAATCCAGCCTCATCCGAACACAGGAAAAGGGCAAGTGCAGCAATCTCTTCAGGTTTACCCATCCGGTCAATCGGCTGGGTTTTAGACAGAGTCTCAAACATCTGTTGTTCGTTTCCCGGGTAGTGCTTTTGCAGATAGTTATCTACAAAGGGAGTATGCACCCGGGCCGGGGAAATAGCATTGCAGCGGATGTTATCCCCGATATAATCTCTTGCAATGGAATAAGTCATGGCAAGTACCGCCCCCTTACTCATCGAGTAGGCAAACCGCTCCGGAATGCCCATCATTGCTACAACAGAAGCCATATTTAAAATAACCCCGCCCCCGTTTTTTTTCATGGACTCAATCACCGCCAGCGAACAATTGTATACCCCTTTTACATTGATATCAAAAACCCGGTCAAAATCTTCCTCACGAGTTTGGTCAAGACGGCCGATTTGAGAAATGCCGGCATTGTTAACCAAAATGTCAGGCGCTTGCCTGTTTTCACCTATAAGACGGAAAACTTTTTTTACTTCCTTCTGATCTGCTACATTACATAGATGAAACCATCCCTTGCCATTTGCCGATTCAATTGACTTTACCGTTTCGTCTCCGGACTTCCGGTCGATATCCACTATGTGAATGGTGGCTCCCCGTCTGGCAAACAGTTCAGCAATACTTTTTCCAATTCCACTTGCCCCACCCGTAATAATTACAATTTTATTCAATAATGAAGACATAAATAAATTAATTATAATATTTACTAATTATTTTTTTAAAATAAAATTTTGATATTTATCATCATCGCCAAAATTGTGATATTTAAGTACTAAAATATCATCGTTGCCAAAAGATGTTTCGTTTGTATATGAAATAAATAAAGGTGTATAATCGAGAGCACTTTGTTCCGATATTCTATCATGGCCAGGTTTTAAATCATGCTCCGATTTAACTTGATTGATTTCTGTATCATGATTATAAACAATCCATAAACTTCCCAGCCACAAGATGGATATTGCAAACATTACCTCCATTACATGGAATATGTATTCTTTTGTTATCATGGCAACGCAATAAAAGAATTGAATTCTTTCTCAAGTTCAGAATTTGTTGGAAATCCGGAATATATGTTTAAGCGGTATCGAAAAGTTACAGACTCGTTTTCTTCAATAGTTAAGACAGCCGGTTCAGATGCAGTTTCGAAAGACTTATGACTCAGCGGGTTAGCTGCAACTAATCCGTATTTCAAAGTATGCCACCAAGCCGGAAAACCATAATTATCGGGGTGATCAAATAATACGAGGGTTACAGGTTCATGTTGAATGATACCTGATATAGCCAGCCATCTTGCCTTCTTATCCCAAACTTCTTCACCAATGAAACTTTCACTGTTCCAGTAAACCCCGGTCATTTCTTTGTTATTTATTTCGGGTTCATCTACAGTTTTTTTAAGAGGTTGATCCAGTTCGCGGGCAACACGGATAGCTATTAAGCCATTTTTGTCATCAATCATATCAACTTTTCCAACTGTTGCCTTGAGAGTGGTTATTCGTTCAATAATTCGAAGTTTATTTCTGGCAGCAAATCGCCAGCTGGTTTCTTCTTCCAAAATTTTATTTCCAGTTTGATCTATCCAGTCACTTGTGGTTTCCAAAATGGCTGACCTGCCGTTACTTTCTGCTCTTATAATATCGCGATGGCGAATTATACCATATTGATGTTCTCTGCCTTGCTCAAAAGAATCCGGATGGTTCCAAAAATCGATTCCATTTACATTGCCGTAACCAAGCCAGAATCCTGTTTGATGTGAACTCATAACTCTTTTACCAGATTGTGAATTTTGCGGATATCCACGTTCCCGTGTAATATAACGCCCACCAGGAGTAATGAGCGGAAATAAAGCCGGTTTTATTAAAGCAGATAGTGTATCAATGTATTGGTAGGTTGTAAAAAGTTCATTATCAATTTTAATATCCACACGATGTTCTTGTTCTTTTTTTGTAATGCTGATTTCCCGAAAATCGTCTTTTTCTGAAATGGAATCGCCACAAGCAGTGATCAAAAAAAGCATCACTGCCAGCTTCACTAAAACAGCCTCATGCCAGATCGTGATTTTTGCTGATTTGCTTCGCTTTGAAAAAATATTATTCACCTTTTCGTTCATCTATAAGATTATTCATAGATTATTTAATTAATAATTCGCAGTTACTACTGTCGGATTTGCAAAAGCACTATACCGTAATTCAATCTCATCGATCGACGGTTCGCCGCCGCTTTTAATCCAAAACCGGTAATGTACATTCAGTGGATTGTTTTCGGTAACCTCGTATGGGAAAAATTCTCCAAACCGGCCATATCTGCGTTCCGACATTTCAGCGCCACCGGGATTTTGCGGGTGGCTCATATAAGCAACTGTATAATTTTTATTTTCAAGCTGAAAATGCATTGCATTCCAGGGCAGATCAAGGCGATCTGCTTCTCCTATTTCAGTGTCCGGTGGCACATGTGACCATTTCTCGGGACGTATAAACCGGGTATTTTCAGCATGATCAGCTACATATTGAGCAGCCCGGAATTGTACTCCGGCGTGTTGTAAATCCCCATCCAGGCGTACGGATCCATCGATTGCTGTAAGAGTGGAGCGAAAATCTATCAGTATTTCATTATCAGGTTGATCAAATACCCGGATATCACGCAACTCTTCCAGAAAGGGGGAGCCATTGTGGTCCTTCCAATATATTTTCACAATGTGCCCCCCCATTACCGGTCCTTCAAACTCTTTTATAAACTCTGAATGCTCGCTTCTCTCGCCGTCTCTTGCATGCCAGATATCAATTTGAGTATCAGGTTTATCATGTGTATAAACGTGGTTATATCCGAAAAAGATACCCCGGTGATGTCCATATAGTCCTCCCGGCCCTTTGGTAATCAGCCTGTCACCGGCCGGATCAAAAATATGGTGATATGGTTTTTTTGATGCTTCAATATCATCCGGATCAAAAACCGGATATTCATATTGTATAAATGGGGTACTGTTCTGCAGGAGTCTTTTTGATTGATCTCCGGCTTGACTCCAGGTAAAGGTGACGGATGAATTACAATCTTCGTTGTGTTTCAAACGGTATTCTTTACTTTCACCAGCTGCCTGGTTTACAATCCACCAAAGGCGTTGTGCTGAATCGGATATAAACTCTATTTGGGCGGGGATGACTTGATTATCAGTTTGCAGGCAAACGATAGTATCTTCATCAAAAATTCCGGTTTCAAGTTCTGCTGAAACCGGTACATGTGTCAGATCAAATTCTTCTGCTGCGATCAGAAAAGTAATTTCATGATTTGAATTGCAAGCCAGAAAGATTAAAACCAATAACGGGAGTGATAATTTCATATTAAATATTGATTTAGTTAAAGTAAATCCATTTGGTTAAAGGGCTAATTTGCAGTTACGGTAACACCGGGCGGGTATGCATAATCATTCCACATGCGGTTCAGTTCGTCCGGGTCAGGTTCTCCATCATATGTGATATACCGGTAGCGGACCACATATGGAGATCCGGGTTCAATCACCATATCACCCAGTTGTTGAGGTGCAAAATTAAAAAAGGGTTCTCGAGGGTGTATCCGCATCGGCTGAGGATGCCTGAAATTCTCAGGATGCCCCAATACAGCAATACCTGCCAGTTTTCCGTCACTATACCCGCCGATATGGCACCAACGGGCCCGGGTCGCGTGGCCATCACGCCCAAGTCCATCAGAGGTTAAAAAAGTCATATTATCGGGATCATCCCAGTCGATATGTCCCCTGAACCCGATGCCTCCATAGCGAAATTCAGGTAATACAAGTGGCTGGGCAGTGTTGGCCGTTTGTGTAACTTCAAGATCAAACATATGATACCTGCCGCTGGATGCAGCCGGGTAGACATGTACAACCCACTGCTCGTTCAGGGCTGTGACCGGAGCTTGTGCCGACAGATCTGTAAAATAGTGATAGGCACGGAATCCGGCATGTACAGGCCCTTCCCATGCTGCTTCGAGTGAATCCGCCTGATCTACTCTTCCGGTATTGTTGTGAATGTTCCAGAAATCAGGATTTCGTCCCTGAAACTCTGTCACTGTCCAGGCAGACCAGATTCCGGAGTGATGCGGATGGGCATCAACGTTTAAATGATTTGTGAGTAGTGTACCTGAAGGCGAATAAACCGGGTGAATATATCCGCCCCGCTTATAACGAGCATCGAGTTCATCGGGCGGGTCATTTACCCCGTGATAATAGGAGAGGATTTCACTTTTATCAGATGAAAAAGTGATTGTATTCCGGTCAATTTTTTTTCTGACTTGTTTACCGGTTTCACCATTATGTTTTGATTGGCTATCGAAAAAATAAGCCTTGGTGGAGTTTGCCTCCAGCTGGTCAAGAATAAAATGCCCCCGGCTATTTTCGCCCACCTGCAAATAAACCGTGTTACCGGATTCAGTTCGCATCAGGTAAATTCCAGGATCCACAATACCGGGAAATGAAAATGAAACAACTGTTTCCGATCGGTTAAACTCACCGGAGGATACTTGTATTTTGTAATTTTGTGCATCACTGTTGTCAAAAATTAATACGATCATCAGAGGTAAAATCAATGGGAATAAATTAATCTTAGTGAGGTAAAACATTGTCTTGTTATTTGTTTGGATTACATGGTTCCGGTTTCAATTCCAAGTATAAATGCAAATAAAAAATAGGTTAGCAGGGTTACCAGAATCGCAAAAAACAGATTTAGCCAAATACCAGCTTTTACCATTTGCGGTATTGACATCACGCCGCTTCCATAAACAATGGCATTGGGGG
This sequence comes from Balneolaceae bacterium, assembly GCA_050329675.1. Classification (GTDB taxonomy): domain Bacteria; phylum Bacteroidota; class Rhodothermia; order Balneolales; family Balneolaceae; genus CAYVBJ01. The sequence continues at coordinate 618 of JBHJOO010000380.1, read as the reverse complement.
GTGTGGCAACGGGAAGCATAAAAGCACAACTTGCGACGATAGCGACAGGCAATGCAAACAATATGGGTGCATGCCCCAGGCCAATTGCTACCGATCCGATAATAGGCAGAAATGCGGCTGCAGTTGCTGAATTACTGGCAAGTTCGGTGAACATAATAATAACAACTGCTACCAAAAATATCATAAATAAAACGGGCCATCCTTCCATAATACCAAAATATCCACCTATCCACTCAGCAAGACCGGTACGGTGGATGGCTCCTGCAAGGGTTAATCCGCCTCCGAAAAGAATTAAAACACCCCATGGAAGTTTTTCAGCATCCTTCCATTGTAATAGAAAGACGCCCTTTTGTAAGTCTACAGGAGTTAGAAAAAGTAAAAGAGCTCCGAATATCGCAATACCAGCATCCGAAAGTCCGGGAATTAAACTCTCTAAAAGCGGCCTGAATATCCACAAAACTGCCACAAGAGTAAAAATAGCAGCGACCATGATCTCCGGTGTCGAGATTCGGCCAAGCCGGGTTACCTCATTACCAATGTATTCTTTTCCTCCCGGTAATTATTTTATTTTCACAGGATAAACCAGGTTTACCAATGTATAAAAAATAACCGGGAGGC
>JBHJOO010000349.1:0-2077 GCA_050329675.1 Balneolaceae bacterium | reverse complement strand
GTTTTGTCGTCAGTCATCAGCTTCTTCATTTTCTTTAGCCGATCTTTTTCACCGTCTAATGCACTTTTCTTCACTGTGAATGTGGCATCAACAGGTTTCTTGTTTAGCGGTATAATTTTGAAGCTGTATGCCTCTTCTTCATCTACATTTACATCCAACTTACTCAAATCCCGTAAATTGTCAAGTTCCTCAATTCGGGTTTGTATTCGTTTCAGAAGCACTGTTTCCTCTTCATCATCGATGTTTTCCAGTGGTTTATCCAACACCGCAAATGCAACGGAACTGATCCATTCTGTACGCCCCGGCTGTGAGCTTGTCAACTGTTTCAGTAATTTTTTCTGATAGGGAACAAGCTGGTACTCTTCCAGTGAAGCGTATCGTCGCTTAATAATCGATAAATACTCTTGATAATCAGCACTCTCCAATCCCAATGCGTCCACGATGCAAGCTTCGATTCGGTCAATCAGTTTATCAAATGAGTTCTTAATCTCTTCGATACACGTATCCATCTGACGCGCAAGATTTTTAATCGCCTTGTCAGATTCTAAATCTTTCAGACTTGCAAATCCCAAAGCCGAAATGAAGTCTTCAAAAAATGCTTTCTCAGGATCAGTGGCCGACATAATTGCGCTTCTCAAATGCTGCGCTGCTGTTGAGATTTTTCTGGTTTTTCGGCCATATTCATTCAGGTCTGCATAAATAAGAAGGTAGGGCCGAATTGTTTCGACAAACGATTTATTAGTAAACTCTACTTCTTCATCCTGATTCATTAGTGACCGATACTTCGAAAACAGCTTTTTCTTCAGGTCATTAATATGAAACGCCTTGATCTCAAAAATTTTCGGATTCCGAAGCACCAGATTTATGATATCATAATTTAACTCGGGTACATACGCTTCTTCTTGAAAGAGAGCAAAATCATTCTGTTTGATGATGAGATAGATTGGAATCCACATCTCAATTAAACCGGCTTTAAGGCCGTAGGGTGGTTTCTCAAGTATAGATATAAAATCTGTCAGTTTTCTCCTGCCGGATTTGGTACTCTCAAAAAACTCCTCACTTGCTTTCCAAAGTTCTATAAAGCCACTTTCAGGGCTTGGCTCCCCAAAACCCCACCCATTATTACGGTTTTTATGAATACCTGTATTCTTAAGCAGTGACAGGTAGATCATCTTTTCAGGTGGGAATGTCTCGGTCGGGTATCCCAAGTTTTCGTGGTTGTAATTCTCAAGAAGGTCTTTCAATAATTCTTTCCGTGGTTTATAAATGGCAGGGCTTACCCGATATTTATTGATCAATTCATTTTTGAAAACGGGAGCTTTGTGGTAAACTTCCTCACAAATATGAGAGAGTTGATAGTTAAATTCACCACTCGAATCAATCTTCAGAGGATTCCCTTTGTATATCCATGTAATATGATCTGAACCCGTATAAATGCGATTCAGAATCGTGTCATTTAATTCATCAACTTGAGCCTGGAGTAGGTGTTTTAATTCACGTGTAGCAACAATATCTACCGATTGAACTTTGTCAATGAGAAACTGAGTGCGCTTAATCTTAAAAAGCTGATCTTCCATTTCGGCAGTATTTGAAAACACACCATATAAAACTGGAAGTCGTTCCTTTTTGGAAATTTCTTTTACACGCTCGGTATTTTCTTTAAAAACCAAATTGATGATTCCATCAATGGGCGCTTTAGGAAGCTTCGTTTGGGCTTTCTCAGAGAGGATAAATTCAAAAAATCGTGGTGTGCCTTTTTTATAAGTAATACGTTTGGCTGGCACATAATGAAAATCAAAGTTTTTCTTTAACTCTGAAACAACATTGGTAACCGGTTCAATTTTGCTTGTCGCATTTTGCAGCTCAAATTCGATATCAAAATCAGTTCCTTCAAAAAGAATAAACTGATTTTTGTAGCTCCGACATCGTATGATTTTCTTCTCTTCAAGTTGATTTATAAATTTTTCAACTGAATCAATACCAAGTGCAATCTTGCCATAATCCTCAAAAAAGTCGGTGTCAATTATTGCTCCTTCAGAAGAAAAGATATTTAATAAGCCGATCGATTTTACAATGA
>JBHJOO010000096.1:0-2294 GCA_050329675.1 Balneolaceae bacterium | reverse complement strand
AATTTTACTCAATGCATCCCTCTTATTCATTTTTTCTTTCCTGGCAATATCATCAGCTATTTTTTTCAGAGGTGAAACCAGGCGGACATGAAAAGAATGAGGGTTTTCGCAAATATAATTTGCTCCGCGCCCGACGATAATCGCATTGCCATGCTCTTCAATAGTTTTTACTACGCGAATCAGTGTACGCAGGTAATTCACATTCGTGTTGATATTTTGCAGAAACCCCAGAACGGCATCTTCAACCATTTCCCTGCGCCGCTCGTCAAGTGTTTTCAAAAATTGTTCGTCACTCCCCAATTCCTCTGCAATTGTTTGAAGTAATTCACGATTCCATATCTTGAAACCAACTTTCTTTCCAATTATATCGGCTAAAGCTGCACCTTTTGCACCGTATTCCCGCGAAATAGTTATTACGGGAAATAATTTTTTCTTTTGTGTTGAAACCTTTTTTAAAGAACTACTATGTTCCCATGATTTAATCCGGTCTTCTACTATTTTGGTTAATTTACTGCTCATATTTTTTCCTTATATCTTGAATTTAAAACCAGAAGTTAGATTGATATATCTCTATTCAATATAAGGATTCGTGATATCATCTTTCATGATACTCGTAGTGTCGTGTCCTTTTTTATAGTAAGGTTGTGGTTATTGTCAGATGTGAGATAGTCGGGCATAAAAAATGGCATCAAAAGTAAGCTGATGGTGTGATTTTAAAATCTGATTCATAGGAGGGCTTGTTGAGCGTTTTCAATTAATTAATAAATAACAACACAAATATCAAATATCCGTCACACACCCCTCACTCGCTGTTGAAACAAGCTTTGCATATTTATACAAAATTCCGCTCTTGAATTTCAGCTCCGGCGCTTTCCAGTTTTTACGGCGTTCTTCCAGCTCTGCATCCGTTAGATCCACATTTAATATGCGGTCATCCGCGTCGATTGTAATCACATCGCCATCCTGTAACAGGCCGATTGTACCGCCAAGCTGGGCTTCGGGCGTTACGTGGCCGATCACAAAACCGTGGGTTCCGCCGGAAAAACGTCCGTCGGTAATCAGCGCCACATCATTGCCGATCCCGGCTCCCATAATCGCCGCAGTTATAGAGAGCATTTCGCGCATTCCGGGCCCGCCTTTGGGCCCTTCAAAACGAATCACCACTACATCCCCTTTCACCACTTTGCCGCCGCGGATTCCAGCCAGGCAATCCTCTTCCGATTCAAACACTTTGGCCGGGCCGCTGAATTTGGTTCCCTCTTTCCCGGTGATCTTTGCCACACTGCCTTCAGGTGAAAGATTTCCATATAAAATCTGAAGGTGCCCTGTCGCTTTGATGGGATCGGAAACCGGATGAATTACATTTTGCTCCTCAAACAGCCCCGGAAGGTCCGCCACATTCTCGTCCAGGGTTTTTCCGGTAACTGTAATGCATCCCTTGTGCAAAAATCCTTCTTCAAACAGATATTTCTGAACCGCGGGTACACCGCCAACGTTATACAGATCTTCCATTACGTACTTTCCGCTTGGTTTCAGATCAGCCAGGAACGGGGTACGATCACTAACGGCCTGGAAGTCATCGATTGTAAAATCTACCCCGGCAGCCCGGGCAATCGCCAGCATGTGCATCACGGCATTGGTGGACCCGCCCAGGGCAATAATCATAGCCACGGCATTCTCCAGGGACTTTTTGGTGATGATATCTCTTGGTTTAAGATCAAGTTCCAAAATTTTTCTGATAGCCGCACCGGCTTTCTTGCACTCCTCAATTTTTTGCTTATGTGTTGCAGGTATGGACGAACTGTAAGGCAGGCTCATTCCAAGTGTCTCAATAGCCGATGCCATTGTGTTTGCCGTATACATGCCGCCGCAGGCTCCGGCACCGGGACAGGCGTGTTTTAAAATATTTTCCAGTTTTCCTTCATCAATTTCTTTTGAAAGATATTGGCCATAAGCTTCAAATGCCGATACAATATCCAGTTTTTGTCCATTCAGATTTCCGGGACGGATTGTTCCGCCATAAATCATAATTGATGGCCGATTGATACGGGCCATAGCCATAACCGAACCGGGCATATTTTTATCACATCCCACAACAGAAATATTTGCATCGTACCACTGTGCGTTCATCACCACTTCAATAGAATCGGCTATAATATCCCTGGAAGGCAGAGAGAATTTCATGCCCTGCGTCCCCATCGAAATTCCGTCACTCACACCAATCGAATGAAACACAAATCCAACAAGCTCATTTTCCCAAACACTCTTTTTGATAACTGCGGCCAAATCGTTGA
>JBHJOO010000275.1:0-6526 GCA_050329675.1 Balneolaceae bacterium | reverse complement strand
CTGTCTGAGCCAGTATAATTTTCAGCCAGGCTGAGTGCCTGCGCAATACCGCCTGCTTCATCCTGCACTTTATATGTAAAGCGGCAATTAAAATCCTTTCCCGAGCCCAGAAGGTTTACTACATCCCCCATGTGCTCTGTACCTGTAACAATGAGTATTTCTGCTATACCTGCTCCCGTTAATTTTTCAATGGGATAGTAAATCATCGGCTTCTTTCCAACAGGCAGCAGATGTTTATTGGTTACTTTGGTAAGCGGATAAAGTCTTGTGCCGGTGCCTCCTGCAAGTACAATTCCCTTCATCAAACAAATCAATTTAATTATTTATGGCAGTTCCCTGTGAAGATAGTGTTTCTGATTTAAAATTCGTACCTGTTTGTTTGTGGCACTGATTAATTATTCGTTTTTTCCCAGCAAATATGCTTTAGAAAATTTGAAGATCTAAAAATTTAATGTGAGTGTGAAATTTTCAATTTTAAAAAAATCTGAAACCAAGCAGATCCGGAAGCATGAGAACAAATTAATTAGATTAAATTAAATTATTTAAAGTTTTTAATACTAAACCTTCATTTTTTAATGATTTCTAACTTAATCTTAGTTTTAGTCTATCTAATATGTTGACAGGAAGTGTTTTAATTATATGACAATGTAAATTAAATTTTTTATCAACAATGTAACAATTCAAACCAATTATTCTCTTTACTAATGGGTGTTGTTACATATTCATTTAAGACTAATAGTTATGAACGACTACACTGACCTTCTGTACCTTGTGGGTGCTATTGTAATCTTTTCGATGCTTTCGATGCAGGTAAATCGATTGATTTTCAGAAACAATGTAACCCAGATGCAATCGGGCATAGAGTTCCATGCCGTTACACATGCACAAGATTATGCCGATCAACTGCAATGGATTCGAACGGAAGATGACCTCGATAACTTTATTGCAAGTTTTCCCAGAACTGATGATGTAATTTACAGTATTGAAGACTCCTCCGCGACACTTCCTTTTTTAGTGGATGTCCAGGTTTCGGATACAACATTAGCGGGATCAAACGTCTCGAATAAATTAATCAGAATATTTATGAACAGTCAATTTCTTGAGAATCAGGATATTTCACTCGTTCAGCCTTCACGAACGATTTCACTTGAGATTATAAAAAGCTTTTAGAGCTAATTAAATTAATGGAGAAGATATTATGAATCTTAGTTTAATTACAAGTTTTACAGTAGGCGGTTTGGTTTTGCTATCGATTTTAGCGCTAAACAGAAATATGATGCTTCATTCTGCTGAATCTACTGTTCAGCTTACCAATCAATATCATCATGATGAACTATTCAGGTTAATTTCTCATGATTTGTCAAGAATCGGATATGGTTTTCCTACCGGTGGAAAAAAATTGGAAATACAGCAATTCAAAGATGATATGATAAAATTCAGTTCAGATGTCACGGACGAGGGTGTTGACGAAGTTCTTTGGATATTTACGGGTAATCCTGCCACTCAAACTCCAAATCCGAATGATAAGGTATTGAGAAGACGGGGATCTATTGGCAGTGGAACACCCGGAAATCTTGAAACCGATTTTTTTATCATTGATTTTAAACTAACCGGGTATGAAGATACGCAAGGCATCCAGGAAACAACTGTCAAGGGACAAATTAAAAGTATTCTGGTAGAAATTGTTTACGAGTCGCCTGTACCCGTAAATATGGGAAACAATCAACAAAATAATTATGACAGAAAATATTGGCGCAAGCTGATTGTGCCGAAAAACCTTCAATTCCAGCGTTTTTAAAAATAAAACTTGAGGTAATACAATGGGCAGAGGATTATTATTTTTAACAGGCGGTATGTTTGTAGTGGTTGGTATCATTCAGATGGGCATCAACAACCGGCAGCAAATATTGCCACAGAGAACGATCGAGTATCACTCAGAACATCAGGCAAAAAACATAACTGCCAGTTTGATGGATTATGCTCTTCAGGAAATCAGAAAAGATCAAAACTGGAAAGGCGGTTTCCAGGCAGATAATTTTCTCGGAGGCTCAGGAAATTTAACTGTTTACGATTTTAATGATTTTCTTGATCCCGACGTCGATATTCCAGCCAATAATGTCCCGCTTTGGAATCAATTTACATTGTTACTGCTTGCAACATCAACTTATGAGCAACAAAGTATCGAAACCGAAGTCGTTTTAACCAAAGACTCTTTTTCCAGATTTTCATACTTCACCGACTTTGAACCAAGCAATATTTATTTTATCTGGCTTGATGAATTATCAGGGCCGGTACATTCAAACGGCAGAATTAATATTGCCGGTGATCCTACATTCCATGGAATGGTAACAAGCACCCAGGATTGGCATGGAAATAGTAACTTTGTAAATGATCCACAATTTTTAGGTGGTTCTGATTTTAGTGTTGATCCCAAACCAATGCCTACTGATGATCAATTAAATGTTCTTCGATTTTCCGCTCAAAATGGGGGTTTAAAGTATAATAATGAGATTCGCATTACTCTGAACAGCGATGGAACTGCCACGATTCTTGAAAATGTTACCGGAAACTGGAATCAGGCTGTTGAACAGATAATTACTCTTTCTAATTACAACGGTGTAATATCATCATCCGAAGATGTTTATATAAAGGGTGTTCTGAATGGACAACTCACAGTTCATTCGGAAGAAGATATTAATATCACTGGTGATCTGACTTATAATACGGATCCCAGAGACGTTGTAAACTCTTCGGATCTGCTTGGCCTCGTAAGCGAGAAACAGGTTATTATTGATAAAAATGCACATCAGGACAATGGATTTTTGGATCTTGCCATACACGCATCTATCATGGCATTAGATAAATCGTTTACCGTTGAGGATTACACAAAAGGATCTCCAAAAGGTGAGCTCAATTTGTTAGGCGGGTTAATACAACAGCGAAGAGGCCCTGTGGGCACTTTTAGCGGCGGCGGAATCAAATCCGGATACAGCAAGAATTATGAATATGATGAAAGATTATTAAATATGCATCCGCCGAGTTTTCCGCGCGAAAGCTTTTTCTCCATCCGCTACTGGACAGACAGATTAGTAAATTAAAACTTTATCACTATATCCATGAATATTTTAAAACACCTGTTTCTGCTTTCCTCTTTTTTATTTTTGGTACAAACTGTTGCTTTTTCACAATCAACAGTTGTATTTAATCTGAATTTAGAACCTGAGTTAAGGGACAGTGTCTTTGTACCTGGCAGAGACTATGTTGAAATTACGGGAAACGATTATCCTTTTACCAAAAGAAATAATCGATTAGCAGACTTATCAACACCGCGTGACAGCATTTATTCTATCACTCTTGAATTTACCAGGTCTGATTTAAACAAAACGTTTAACTACAATTTTGTCGTCTTTATAAATGGACAACCCAGAAGTGAAAGTATGCCAAGGCAAATTACAATTCAGCCTGGCAAGTATGAGCTTGATCCATTTTACTTTGATGCTTTTGCGTGGTAAGTAAACGGGTTCTAAAATATTTAGCTCTTACAGATTGAGATCAATCCATTTTTCAATCTCAAATCAATTTTGCAATTTTTGATATTCTGTGCTGTGCCCGGGGTCTGCACTGGTTAACACATTTAGTGCTTCCATTCGCTGCTGTATTTCTGAATCCAAAAATACAGAAGTAATTTCCACAAATTTGGTATCGAAAAATATATCGAACAAGTAATTGCTGCTTGTTCGCTCCTTATTATCCCGGATAATCTTTAGAGCATCCAAAATTTGAGTTCGTGCAACATTGGTATTTTGTGTAAACTGATCCAATCCAAGCCTGTGATATCTGTATATTGCCCGCCGAAGCTGTTCGTAGAGTGGATTAGACAAATCATTTATCAAGCCAAACCGGTTTCTCTGAGAGCCAATTGAGCGGCTCCATCCGGGTGACGAGCTGTTTTGGGCGAGCTCCATAACACTGCGTGCATTATTAAAAAAGCTGGTTCCTCCAAGTTCGGAGAAGGTATCATAATCAAATCCCAGTATGATGTATACATAGAAGTCGATAAAACTGGTCAAATCATCAAATTGAAGCTCATCAAATATCAGGCTTTTGTTTCTTGTATAATTAAATCGCCAGTTATTGTCATTTATTAAAAGTATTGAACTTTGCTGCATGGTGTCATAGATGGGCCGTTGAGCATCAATAATTACTTCAGCACTGTAGTTAAACTGGGAGTCAACGTTATTCAGAATTATCTGAAACCTGCAATTAATCCGTTCGTGTTCCCGGAAACGGTCTCCCGACCATCTTCTCTCGTTTATATATCTCTCAATCTGGGGTCCCAGATTACGAATATCCTCACTTGCCGAACTGGAAATCTGCCTGTCATTAATTGTCACAGTGCAGTTCATCTCCTGCGCCATTATTGAAACCGGCAAAAACAAAAAAAATAATAAAAGTTTTACTTGCAGTTTTAATTTCATATTTGCATAATATAAAAGAGAAAATAAAGACTATTCAAATGATACAAAGGATTCATCATAAAATCTCCTTTGGCTCATTATTCATCTTGATTGTTTCGCTACTGCCAAATTCGATATTTTCACAAACAATCATCGGAGCCAAAGAACTCGCTATGGGCCAGGCCGGTGTGGCCATTCCTGAATCAAATTGGGCAATATTTTCAAATCCTGCCCTCATTCCGGATCAACACAATCAAATTTCATTATATGCACTTCGTTATTCCGGATTTTCGGAATTAACGGATCTTGCAGCCGCAGCTTCAACTAACTTTAGCTGGGGAACAACCTCCATCGGCCTGCACCGTTTCGGATTTGATCTGTTTAACGAAACAAGGCTTCTTTTAGCATATAAAAACAAATTTGAGCATTTTCATTATGGTGTTGTATTAAACTACACTCGTGTGGAACAGGGAGGCGGATATGGTACCGGAAGTGCTTTAGGTTTCAATCTTGGTTTAGCTGCAGAAATACTCCCGGATTTGTGGGTTGCTGCAAGGGCTACGAACATAAATCAGCCTGCTTTTGGCAATTCAGATGAGAAACTTCCGCGCGACCTTGCCTCAGGAATCAGTTATAAACCGGCTCGTATTCTGCTGCTTACCTTTGATGTTGTAAAAGATGTTCAATTTCCGGTATCCGTAAGAAGTGGTTTTGAAATTGAACTGGTACCTGATTTCTTTGGGCGTGCAGGGTTTTCAACAGAACCTGTCACCTATTCGCTCGGTTTTGGGTATCAGCCTGCTTTTATCGGTTTTAATATCGCAGTACAGCAGCATGAAGTGCTTGGATTAAGCCCCGGCATCGATATAAGTATCCGGTTTTAGCTCACAATTCCAGGTAACCTTATTTTTTGAAATCGAAACGCTCTGATCGGAGCGATTCCCGTGTAAACGAAATGCAGGTTAGAATTCAAATAATGAACATTCATCTTTGAGAGATAACCATGATCGCAATACAATTTTTCTATTCCGTATTTAAATTACAGGCAATTTCAGCCTGCTGTATGTTTCTGTTTTCGATCTTCATGTTCTCAGAAAACGACCTGATTGCCCGCCAGTCCGGCATAGATACACAGCTTGAAAAATTGCTGGAAGATTTTGATCCTGAAGAATTTGAATTGAGTCCGGAACAAATTATCGAATATATTCAGGATCTTGCTTCAAACCCTGTAAATATAAACCGGGCTACTTTGGATGATCTGCTTGCTATTCCCTTTATAAGTTTTGTAAATGCTCAAAATATTATCAGCTACAGAGATGAAAATCCTCCCTTTACAAGCATTGATGAAATCACAAATGTTCCGGGAATAGGTACTGTTACCTTCGAAAAAATCCGGCCGTTTATTTCTGTGGGCAGCGGAGGCCAGCAGATAAAAGATCTCTATTTAAATCCTGATTATTGGACTAAAAACCTGCAATTTGAATCCATCAACCGATATCAAAAAACATTGGAAACCCGGGAGGGATTCAGAAGAAAGGCCGCTGACGGAGGGTTTACCGGAAGCCCTGGACGGTATTATCAACGTTTCAGAATTCGTTCTGATCATCTCTCTTTAAACCTGACGCAGGAAAAAGACCCCGGTGAACCGGTTCAATTTCCAGCAAAATTTGATCATAATTCCTGGCATATTGCTGCTCTAAATAACGGATTAATTAAAACGATTGTAGCAGGAGATTATAGTGTATCATTTGGCCAGGGCCTGATTCTTTGGAATGGTGGTTCATTTGGAAAAGGACGTGATGTAACACGTACGCAGCTTCGAAACAGCCGTGATATTCGCCCTTATACCTCTGCACAGGAAACCAACGCGTTCAGGGGCATCGCTGCAACAATTGGAAACAGATTTCAAGTAACCGGATTTTATTCAAACAGATACAGAACCGCTACTGTTGTTGATGATCAGACAGTTCGTATGCCCCAGAATTCAGGCCTCCACAGAACACTCAGTGAACGTGAAAGGCGGTTTAACCTCAACCAAAAAACATATGGCGGCCGGGTGCGCCTGCAGC